>NC_015676.1:610984-916476 GCF_000217995.1 Methanosalsum zhilinae DSM 4017
AATATACATTTGAATGCTAAAAGCTTACAAATATAGAATGTATCCTACAAAAGAGAAACAATAGATGTTCTTTTAACATTTCGGTGCAAGTAAGTTCATCTACAATTGGGCTTTGAACAAAAATTGAGACCTATGAACAGGAAGGTAAACCCATTTCAAGGATCGACCTGAATAAAGACATATCTATTCTAAAACAGGATTATGAATGGTAAAGAATGTTAATTCAATCATTACAGAAAGCCACTCTTAATCTTGAAAATGCTTTTAAAAAATTTCAGAGAAAAAAGGATTTTCACAATTCAAGTCTCGAAAACATCCAAAGCAGAGCTTTTATGTTCCTTCGAATTGTAAGATAGATTATGAAAACAATAGAGTGAAACTTCCTAAATTTGGATGGATAAAAACTATTTTACACCATAAACTCGGAATGGATACTTAAAAACAGCTACGGTATCCAAAACGTCTACAGGTAAGTTCCATATAATTATTCTTTTAGAATCTCATTGTCTGGCTCGACAAGATATATTCCCAGGATAACACCAGTAGCTATCCCACCCAGAATCGCTGATAATCCCATTCTTTCACTTAACTCAGCAAATACCTTTGCCAGGAAGATAATGACTAACAGGTAAAGGAGTATCTCCATAGAATTTTCCTCTTTATACAGGATAACTGAATGAGTGTTTTTGAGAATATTCTGTTTTAAATCAATTATTTGTCACTCCAGGTATTAATACCTGATATAGTGTCATTTACAGCCCAAAAATAATATTTATATACGGACAAACGTTTCTTCTGGACAATATGAGAAGATATTTAAAGTTTTAACTAAGATTAGAAACAAAGTTACAAACACGAGGATATCTATATGGCAGAAGAGCAGGGCATTGCCAAAGTTGATCTAAGCTACATAACAAAAGCTGTAATGATGGGTAATTCATTATATTCCAATGATTGGCAGAAGGGAGTTCTTTACCTTACAAATATGAATCTGTGGTTTTCGATGGGTCAGCAGGGATGGTCCACGATTCCACTTAAAAACATAACTATGATAGGACGAGAGGTGACTGATGCTCTCAGGGCAAAAGCTCAGAAAGCCACAGGAACCTCAAATGTACTGATCATTGATTATATGCATCCTTCAAGTATCAGTCAGGGATCCAGTGCATCGTCGATTGCGTTACTGGCAGGTCCTGAGCCTGTAATTAATACTCTGAAAGCATATCTTCTTCCAATGTGTGGTCAGGCTCCCAGAGCAAGGTCACTTAATGAGATCGATAAAAAACTGTTATATATGTTCTATACCGGAGTAACTGAACTCCAGAAAATAAATTTCCTGATAGGTGCGGATATGGATACACTGACCAATAGTTTTGAGAACTTAAAGGAACAGCAGCTATGTGATTCATCAGGCAGCTTAACTACCAGGGGAATGCAGAAGATCAAGGAGATGATGGGATGAAATATACTTTTTTGATTACACAAATGCAGGAGATGATACTATAACCGATATGCCTCCTGGTCCCCCGCCATTTGAGGATATATCATCATCTGGTCCGCCTCCTATGGAAGGTGCTGGATTTGCCCAGTCCATGGGTGCATTTGGAAACATGCTGAAAATACAGGAATCGATCAGTGAACTGCTTCCAGAATCCAAAGTACCGTGGAATGAGTCCCGTAAATTTCTCAAAGCAAATACTATAGAGAATATAAAATCCACACCTCTTTATAAGTTTCACAGAGATCTGTTCAAAAAGATCGGATTGGGAGATATTCAGCTCATTGGTTATGCTCCGATGCATTATATTTTTGGAGTACCTGATTGTCCAGTCTGTAATCTTTATCCGGCGCTCAATAATCAGAAAGTATGTGCTGCAACAACTGATGCTCTTTACAGGTTCTTCGCTGAAGACCTTGAACTGGAGTGTTCCGTTGAAGAGATCGAGTGTACAAAAGACGGTGGTCAGATATGCAAATTCAAAGTTGATCTTCAGCCCATTTCTGCATATCAGATTATGCTGGACGAAACAGACAGGAAGATCTTGAATGGTCAGGATTTGAAAAATATTGGTTCTGATGAGCTGGACAGAAGAAAAGAAATACTCACAGTCTATAAACTTCTTGAAAACGGGCAGCTATCCGAAATTGGCAGGACCTATATGCAGTTTGCTGGCAATATGCCAGTACAGGAAAAGATTTTCGATCCGCCGTGGAAGGCTCGAGAGGAGCTGGCATCCATTGCAAAGGAAAAAGGAACCTTTGGTGCTGCTTTTGGATCTATGAAAGAGAAAATGCAGGCATCAGGTGATAAAAATGGAAGAGATGCAACTGTCACTCCCAGAGTCAAACCGGTAGATGCTGATAAGAAAGAACACATTCCGGAAAAGAATAAACCTGATTCAGGTAAATCTGAAAGTTTTGCAGAGCTTCTCTCAAAAATGAAAAAAAATAAAAAGGAATGATATGATGGGTAATGTTTCTTCAGAAGAATTCTATGAGTCAATATCTGATTTTAAGGGTGAAAATGTGCATGTGGTCACTTCCACTTCACGCTATAGAGGACTTTGTGATCAGATTGATCGGGCAGGATTAAACATTCTTCTCAAGAATGTAGTTGAAAGGCGTGAAGATGGCTGGATCGAGATCAGTGACATGATGCTGATAAAAGGCGACTCCATTGAATCGCTTTTTCTGGAAAAATCATTTCCCTTTGAATCCCATGAAGCAATCATACTGTCTGTAGAAGATGGAGAACTTACAGATAATGGAAATAAGGATCATATTGACCATATAGAGTGATAATTATGAATATTGAGAGGATACCAACAGGAATCACCGGGCTTGACAGGGTTATTGAAGGTGGTGTTCTGAACAATTCGACTCTTCTTGTAGTCGGGTCAAGCGGTACCGGAAAATCCACCTTTTCAATGCAATACATAATGTATGGGCTGGAAAGAGGAGAGAATGCACTCTACATAAGTATGGAAGAACCACCAGAGCAAATAATGCGGGAAGCAAAAATGCTCGGTTTTGATATGGATAGGTACTATAACAAGGAATTGTTCTTTTTCCATTCCAAAGGTGAAGATTTCAGAATGCTGGTAGAAGAACAGCTTCCTGCACTTGTGGAAGCAAATCAGGAATATGATGTGAGGACAAGGGTTGTGATAGATCCCCTGACTCCCCTGATATGGTCAGTACAGGATAAACAGGAACAGAGGGATCTGATAACTAAATTGTTTTATACTTTAAAACAGATCGGCCCGGTTCTTGTAACCACAGAGGAACATGCATCACCTGGTGAAACAATGGGCGAGGATGTTCTTATTCCAGTATATCTGTCAGATGGAGCAGTTCATCTGACCTACAGGCCTATTGGAGGTGCATTCAACCGTGCACTTGAAATAATCAAGATGAGAGCAACACGACACGGTGAAGAGGTCTATCCGTATATCTTTGTAAGAGGCTTGGGTGTGGTTGTAAGGACAACTCCTATGGTATCTTCTGATGATATTAACAAATATGATGATGTATTTGATCGGGCTATCCGCACAGCTTATGATATGGGAGCGTCTGATACCCTTCAGCAGAAAATCAGGACCATAAAGGAAAACTGGTCATATACATTTTCTCCAAAAGAAACTCTCCAGTTATTATTTGAGATGCATGATCTCACAGATACGGTCAGAACCAGGAAGAAGAAGGATCTTGATAATGGCGCATCTTCGGACAATGTGGCTGATGAGGAAATGACTGGTGTTATGGAAGGAACAGAAAGCACCGGTAATGAGGATACAGCTGCAGAAATAAATGATGCTTCAGAAACGAGAAAGGCAGATTCATTGATCGATATAGATGATCTAAGTGAACTGGAAGAGATTGTGAAGTAAGAGATGTGATTGGAGTGTCCATCAAAAAGACAAAGGAAGACCTTGAGGATGTCTCACTCCTCAAATTCGCACTTACCCGCCAGCTTCAGAGAATGTATGAGACCACTGATGTAGATGTTATTATGTTTTCAGGGGTTGATGGAAAGATATATGCTTCATACATTCCCGATTCAGTTGGTTCTAAGATATTTGAACTGACCACACTTATCAGCAATAATATGCTCCATATAGCAAAGCAGCTTGATATGGGTTTGAAGCAATCTGTTGTTGAATATGACACCGGTACCACTGCCATATTTTCCTCGGTTGGCAAAGGGGCTCTTCTTATTTCACTGTTTACCAGAAGAACAGACCTTGCAGAGAACATGAATAAGATCGAAATAACCAGGAAGGTCATGCAGCACGTTTTTGAACAGCGACCCATGACATCAGATCAGCTGGCTGAATATCCTTCGCAGGTAGCTGATGAACTGCGAATCTTGAGTAAGAGCGTATTTGATGAAATGTACACTCATTCATCTGAATACAAAAAGAATATGGAAATACTTGCGGATATCAAGGATAAAATTGCAACTGTTATGGGTAAAACGGAAGTTGATCAGGTACTTGCAATGGCTTTCTATGAAGTTGCATCCTCACCTAAATGGATGACTGAAGATCTCTGGATAATGCTGGTTGAAATGATCATAAATCAGCAGATAAGGCCCCTACATGGGGACTATATAGCAGATATTTGTGAAACTGAATGGATTCCCGATATCAGGCACAAGCTCGAAGCGTTTATGTGATAGAAATAAACTGGTGGTGATATATTGGAGAACGTGCAGGAAAAATCTGAAAACGAGACACCCTTTAATGATGATTTAGATGGGATGAATAATATATCTGAAAATATAAACGCCACCAGTGAAAATGATATTTCAGCCTGTGATAAGGATGACTCTTACATTCAAGAGGCAGAGAGTTCATCTGATTCTATAGATGCTGAAAATACTCCGCAAAACTATCCAATAGTTGCTAATACACTTCCCCGGAAAATGTATGATTCAGAATCAGAAGAAATGGAAGGTATTAATGAAGAGGAATGCACTGAAATTGATATTTATAGTAACAATAACAATACAGACCCTTGCAGGACCGATCATTCACATATGGATGAACTAAAGAAGGAGATAACAGAACTGCAATCACAGGTCGAAGATATCAGAACTTTTTTTGAAAATGACTTTGAATCATCTCTTAGAAATATATCCAGGCTGGAAAAAGACCTGGAGTCAAAGGCAGATGATGAGGAACTTAAAAAGATTAAAGATGAGTTTCATATATTTTCAAAGCGTCTTAAGAAAGTAGCAAAGGAAGCGGATGCTGCAAGCGAAGAGGTTCTGGATGCAGCTAAGATCCCTCCTGATGTACTGGAGATTGCGTACTCCAAGACCCTGAACAATATTTTTGATGAGATCGTTAAGACCTTTGGTGAACGTGATGCTACTGAAATTGTATCAAATGTAATCGGAAAGGTAAGATCTTCAAGTGCAGGAGTAGACTTTTTCCGCTTTGAAAGTGGAAGGTTTACAGTATATAAATTAGCTGAGGCTATAGAGACCCGACTTGTTTCCCCCAAACAAATCCATGGAACGTATGTAGAGCTGTTCAGCCGTTTGATGGAGTATATCCCCGGATATGAGGCAAGAGACTTCAAGGCATTTGTTGAAACGGGAAGCATGGAATATGTTATCGAGAAGGTAAGGCTTCATGAAAATATTTATTACGACCTCATGGCAGAAATGGAGGAATTAAATCAGAGGATATCCGGTCTTTCTGATAAGGTGGACTCTGTCTGCCAGAAACAGGTGGAACTGGAAAATGCACATGATGATATACTGAGCAAAACTCCATCCCAGGGCTTTCCGGCTGTAGAAGATGTTAGAAAACTGGCTGATGCTGTAAATACTCATACAAAACTGATCAAAAAATTAAATGATAACATAAATAATGTTCAAAGCAACCTTCAATCAAATACAGAGGAAATAGAGGGACGCCTTCAAGACTTTTCTGTAAAGATAGAGGATAATTCAAATGATGATATTGATCATGATGAGGTGGAAGATAGATTAACTCATTTCAATGAATCATTTAGTAAAAAATTTGAAGAGCTTGAAACCAGGTTAATTTCGGACATTAATGAAATCCGATCTTCTGAAAAGAATGAATCTGAAATATCTTACCTGATGGATGAGATCTCAAAACTTAGAGAGGAGGTCAATTCATTCAAAGAACATTCCATTGCTGATAGAAATCATGAGATTCTTGAGATTGTCCGCAAAGAGGACGGTGCTACTCTCAAACAGATCCAGAAAAAACTTGGATCAAAAAATATTTCTGTGGATAAAGAAGAACTGACCAAGATATTGAATGATTTACAGGAGAGAGGAAATATCGTTTCCAGCAAAAAGGGAAGGTATATTTATTATTCATTGAAAAAAAATTGAAGTATAATCCGGGATGGCTCCAATGGACAATCAATATGGTATGTTTGAAGTACAGCATATGATTGGAAATACCTGTAAATGTACTGTTAATATTCTATAAAGAATAAAAAGAAAACCGAGCTGATTTCGTGGTCAACATTGACAATAGTAAACTTCGCACAAGGCTGTTGAAATATTTTTCAAAATATAATGTACAGTCAATCAATGTTCACAGTCTTGCCAGTGAGCCATCTGTAGATGAGTGCTGCAATGATATTGAAGAAATTACCAGGTATCTGATAGTACCCATTGAAACTAATATAAAGAAAGAACTGGCCCAGCTGTTCAAAGAATGTGAAAATCCAGAAATTCCTTATTTTGAAGTTGTCATGGATATTATGCAGTTTATGAATGATTTTGTAGGAGATCCACATACTGTTGAGATGATGTTTGGCCGGATCAATAATGAAGTGGCCAGGAAAAAAATGGAACTTGATGAAAAGAAGTTCTATCCCAATGAAGAATGGACTGCTGAAGTTGCCGATGCAGCCATCCAAAAACTTCGAAGTTCAGGAACTGAAAGGGATTATGAGTTGATGATAGATAAAATAGTTCAGACTCTGGTCCATTCAGGAAATAAAAACGAACTTAAAAATGCAAGAATGAAGCTTAATGACATTATCAAAAAGCACAGTAACCATGAACTGCGCCAGCTTGATGAGCAACTCTTTGGATAAATTGGTTTAATATATTTGCACTTTTAATGAGTTCTTTAAATTCTATTTAACCCACCTCTCAAACTGTAAATGAGACAACAGCATTTATATTTTTGAAAACAGTTCAATCTTAAAATCTAATTACGTAACTCGTTCCATTGGAATTATTTATATCTAGAGTTCCCTGCAATTGCTGTACAAGCATGTTGATTAATTTGAGGCCAAGAGATTTTGAAGTTTCAACATCAAAATTATCTGGAATTCCAACACCGTCGTCAGCTATTTTCAATAAATATTTTTCATCTTCAACTTTTTTAAAGTTGATATTGATTGATCCCTCGTTCCTGCTAGAAAAAGCATACTTTATAGAATTGGTTATGATTTCATTGATTATTAATGCAAGGGGGAGTAGTGTATCCATATCCAGGTTTACTGAATCTGATTTAATATTCAACTTAATAGCTTCATTTACATTATGTGCTTCAAAAACTGATGTACTTAATTTTTTAATATAATCAGATATTTCGATATTATCTATTCCTCCAGATTCATATAATATGTTATGTGCAATTAACATTGACTTTACTCGATTTCGACTATCAGTAAAATTAGCTCTTATAGATTCGTCATCGATCTCTCTAGCCTGCATATTTAATAAACTTTCAATCACCTGAAGATTATTTTTCACCCTATGATAGACCTCTGTTAGAAGTATCTCTTTCTTTTTCATTTCCTCTAATATTTTACTTGCTGTGATGTCAAACATAAAACCCTGTATTTTATTAGATTCCATGGACTTAAAATCAACATCAAAAACGTTTCTTATCCAAACAAGAGTCCCATTTTTTTTGTAAAATCGATAATCTATGAGACGGGATTCCCGATATTCTATACATTCTTTGAAATATTGTTTAACTCTATCAAGGTCATCGGGGTGGACATGATTTTGCCAGAATTTTCGATCATTCCATTCAATAAGGGGATACCCAAAAAACTCTTTAGCCTGTGGAGAAATATAAGTCAACTGCTCTTCAAAAACATCATATATCCATAAAATAGCATGTGTAGATTCTGTCAAGCTTTTGTACTTCTGTTGACTTGATTTTAAATTATCTTCATATTTTTTCAAATCAGTTATATTTTCATGGTAAACCATGATTAGATCATTATTTTTACAGTTGATTGCAGTAAATCTGACTGCGTGTAATATGAACCAGCGTTCTTCATTAGGAGAATTACATGGGTACTCCATTGCAAAATCATCGAGTTGCCCTTTAATTAGGTCCATTATTCCATCAAAAGCTTGTTTGGCATATTCATCACCTTCAATCATCGCTTTCTTTGTTACTTCCAGATAATTTGATCCAATATCACTATTTTTCAAAGATGAATTATTATTATCCTTAGCAAATTTATCCCATTGTTTATTATAAGATACGATGTTTCCATTCAAATCTAACATTGCTATATTTATTTCAGGGGTGCTAATTACATTTTGCTTAATTTTCATATTATACACACAAACTTATTTCACAATGCATAGGGCTATATTGCATAAAAGTAAGGCATTTATATTTATTCATTATTTTTGAACGTTTTTATTTCGGCAATCAAAAATAGTTTAATCTGGTTAATGTGGTGCATTTATTGTTTCAGAACCAAATATTCTTTTTTTGATTTTGGTCTATTCATTTGATTATCCGAGCTGATCTCAATGGCGAAAAAAGAAGATTCAGAACAAAATGAGAAAGTTATTATATTAAAAAATTCTGAATATATACGAACATATGTCCACATCATTATAATGATGAGATTACATGTGGAGCACTTAATACATTTGACAACATGCTAAAGAAATAAATTTCCGTAATTCTTATATCTTTATCTAAAAAGTTTGTAACCCGTATTTACACAATACTCAGATAAAATATTAAAATAGTTATTATAAACTTATTTAATCAAGAATTTAGGATGAATAGTTATGATAGATTTTGATACGATTAAAGAAAAAACGAATATAGATCTGCGGTCTGTTAAAATCAAAACAACCGCTTATGTAGTGATTGCATTGGTAATTATTTTTGCAATCTCAGGTATAGTAATTATAAATGCTGTTACAGATATGCAAACAGAATTAGCATATGGTGATGTGAGAAATGAAGCACAAATTTATGCAAATCAAATAGATTCTGATTTAAATCAATATATGACAACCGCTGTCACACTTTCAGGTATGTTAACTCAATATGAAAGTAATGACAGAAATGAAATTAGCAATGTATTGCGCCAAACTTTAATCAACAATCCTAATTTCGAAGGAGTTTATGTAGCATTTGAGCCGAATGCGTTTGACGGACTTGATGATGAGTATGTTAATGCTGAAGGACACGATGGCACTGGTAGATTTATACCTTACTGGTATCGCGATGGAAATACAATAGATCTTGAGCCATTAGTTGATTATGACACCGAAGTTTACTATCAATTACCTAAGACACTGGAACAAAATGTGGTAACTGAACCTTATATGTATCAGGGTGTATTATTATCCAGTTTTGTATCTCCCATAATGGTTAATGGCCAATTTATTGGAATTGCAGGCACTGATGTGAACCTTATGTACCTTGATGACCTGATGGATGGGGTTACACTATTTGATACTGGTTATGCAGTATTGTTGAGTAACGATGGAGTCATAATTACTCATCCAATTGACAAAGATTTAATGGGCAATAATAATATTGGTGATTTTGAAGGGGAAGTATTTACTCAGATACAAAGAGATGTTAACAACGGTGTTTCCGGCCAGCTTAATGCAATAAGTCCTGTTACTGGTGAAAATGTAGTTTATTCTTACGAACCAATAGAGACCGGGGATTATGCAGTATTAACTGTAGTACCAGAAAATGAAATATTAGCTGGTGTTTATTCACTTCAGATACAGATTATTACTATTTTTATAATTGCGGTTGGCTTGATGGGTATATTGAGCTATTTTGCTGTTGGTTCAATAGCAAACCCAATGCGTGCAGCTGCAACACGGGCTGAAAAGATATCCAAAGGTGATCTTACCGGTGAAGTTGACAATAAATTCTTTGGTCGCAAGGATGAGGTTGGAACACTTGCATCTTCTTTCCATGAGATGATGGAAAACTTGAATTCACTTGTAAGAGGTATCAAAACAAGTGCTGATGATACTGCTTCAAAGGCTCAGGAGATGTCTGCCACCTCCGAACAGACAACTGCCTCTGCAAACCAGATTGCTGATACTGTTTCTGAGATATCTAAAGGTGCACAGACCCAGTCTGCAAAGATTGAGGAAGTTGCCCGGGCAATGAATGATATGAACCAGAGTGTTCAGGACGTGGCTGAGAATGCACAGAGGGCATCTGAAAAATCTGAAAATACTGCAATACAGATCCAGAATATTGGTGAATCTTCTCAGGAACTGCTCAGAAAGATGAGTGGAATCCAGAAGTCTTCTGATGATACTTCTGAGGTTGTTTCTCAGCTTGACCAGAAGTCCACTGAGATCGGTAAGATCGTCAATCTGATCACAAGTATTGCAGATCAGACCAATCTTCTTGCACTCAATGCTGCCATTGAGGCTGCAAGGGCAGGTGAGCATGGACGTGGATTTGCTGTTGTTGCAGATGAGGTCAAGAAACTTGCAGATGAATCCGGTTCTGCTGCAAAACAGATTGAGGAACTGATTGCTGAAATTCAGGGTAGTACTCAAAACGCAGTAAATTCAATGAATAAAAGTAAAACTGAAATCAAAAATGGGGCTGAATCTCTGGATGAAACTGTAAAATCAATCAGTGATATTGTAAGTGATGTAACTGAGATTTCCAGGATGGTGCAGGAAATCGCAGCCGCTGCCCAGGAACAGTCTGCATCTATCGAAGAAGTTACAGCTTCTGTGGAAGAGGTCTCTTCTATATCTCAGGAATCTGCTGCAGGAACCCAGGAAGCTTCAGCTGCAGTTGAAGAACAGACTGCTTCAATGCAGGAGATATCCAATGCAGCCCAGCAGCTGGCTGAAATGGCTGATAAACTTCAGAAAGATGTTGAATATTTCAAAGTCAACGCATCTGAAGATAAAAAGGAAGAATGAAAGAGGGTTAGTATCAACAACCCTTTTATTTATTTTCGGAGGAATTGAATGGCTCAGGACACATCTAAAATAGAAGAGAGTGAATCCGGTGATGATCTGCTCCAGCTGGTTGTATTCCAGCTTGGCGGAGAGGAGTTCGGTGTTGATATCATGCAGGTACAGGAGATCATTCGCATGCCTGATACGACCCGTATTCCCCGGGCACCTGATTATGTAAAAGGCGTCATTAATCTTCGTGGAAAGATAATCGTTGTTATCAACCTTGATACCAAGTTTGGGATCGAGTCCAAGGAACTGGACGAGGATTCCAGGATTATTATTATTGAAGTAGGAAACAATATCATAGGCATGGTTGTCGACTCTGTGAGCGAGGTAACCCGTCTTCCAGCTTCAAATGTTGAGAAGGCACCTGAGATTATTACATCCAAGATCAAAGCAGAGTATATTATGGGCGTTGGTAAGCTTGATGAACGGCTACTCATACTGCTTGATCTTGAGAAAGTGCTAGGGGACGAGGAAGTTGCTGAAGTTTCTGAAATAAAAAAATATGTTTAAAGGCTATTTAGATGAAATGGAGAGATTTCTATGGCAAAAATAATGATTGTAGATGATGCAGCATTTATGAGAATGGTGATCAAGGATATTCTCACAAAAAACGGACATGAGGTTGTTGGCGAAGCTGTTGACGGTCTGGATGCTGTCAACAAGTACGGGGAATTGAAACCTGAACTGGTGTTTCTGGATATAGTAATGCCAAATATGGAAGGAATTGATGCATTGAAGAAAATCATTGAGATGGATAATAATGCAAAGGTTGTGATGTGTTCTTCCATTGGTCAGCAGTCTGTTGTCACAGAAGCGATCAAAGTTGGGGCCCAGGACTTTATAGTTAAACCATTCGATGCTTCAAAGGTTCTTGAAGTTGTAAACAAAGTGATCTGAATAATGGATATATATGACAATAAATGTTATTGTTGTTGATGATTCCGCTTTCATGCGCAGGGTTATCTCGGATATCCTGAATAAAGATCCTGAAATAAATGTTGTAGCTACTGCCAGAAATGGCAGGGATGCGATAGAGAAGATTGAAAAGCTGCGCCCTGATGTTGTCACACTGGATGTTGAGATGCCTGTACTTAATGGTCTTGATGCACTTGGATATATAATGAGCGAGTGTCCAACACCGGTTGTGATGCTCAGTTCAGTTGATGAAAGGGCAGCAGAAATTACACTGACAGCATTTGAGTATGGTGCAATAGATTTTATACAGAAACCATCTGGACGTATCAACCCAGATATTTCTGCGGTAGGTGATGAAATATGTTCCAAAGTAAAGACAGCAGCATACGTTGATGTGAATAAGCTTGACTTTATGGAAGAACATGTTCGAAACAATTTCAGGAAACAGAAATCAGAAGGTACACAGAGGGATCAAAAGTCTGAAAATTTGTCATTCTCTCTACAAAAACCACATATTAACAAAAAGATCCTTGCAATTGGCTCTTCTACAGGAGGGCCACGCGCACTGGAACAGATCATCCCCCGGCTTCCTGCAGACTTTCCTGCTGCAGTGCTGGTAGTACAGCACATGCCTGCTGGTTTTACCGCTTCATTTTCAAAGAGGCTTGATTTACATTCGATGCTCAGCGTAAGAGAAGCAAAGAATGGAGATATTGTAAAAGAAGGCGAAGTTCTGGTTGCACCTGGTGATTTTCATATGGAGATCACAGAGCAGAAAATAAATGGTGCTATCCAGGGTATAGTAAGACTGAATAAAAATCCCCGGGAAAAAGGTGTAAGACCAGCAGTAAATTATCTTTTCAGGTCCATTGCTCCAATATATGGTTCAAATATTGTTACACTAATACTGACAGGAATGGGTAGTGATGGCCTTGAAGGAGTTGAAGCAATTAAAAAGATGGGTGGAAGGTCTGTAGTTGAGGATGAACTAACCTGTGTGGTGTATGGTATGCCAAAGGCGATTGCGGACAGAGGTCTTGCAGATAACATAATCCCTCTGGATAATATTGCAGATGAAATAGTTCAGATGTTTAATAAAGAATTAAGGGGCAGTCGGAATTGAATGTAGACCAAATTTATGTTACATTTCCTTAACAGGAGAAATAATCTATGAGTATGTCTGAATACAGTGAAATCTTCAAGACAGAATCTGATGAACACCTTCAACAGCTGAATCAGAATCTTCTGGAACTTGAACAGGATTTCAGTAATATTGATAATATTAATGTAATGTTTCGTGCAGCGCATACACTTAAAGGTATGTCTGCTACTATGGGTTATACAAGAATTGCCGACCTTACTCATGAAATGGAAAACCTGATGGATCGGATAAGAGGACGGGAACTGGAACTTAACCGGGAGATAATAGATCTTCTTTTTCAATGTCTTGACTGCCTTGAAATGTTGATAGAAAATGTAGATAACGATGAAACAATTGATACCTCTGATCTGATCTCCAGAATAAAATCTGCAGCTTCCGGAGCAGTAAATGTTGATCTAATCCAGGATGAGGGTTTGGAAGATGATTCCATAGCTATTGATGAGATTGATATTCATGATCTGGAACTGTCAGATGATGACCATAAACGAATCAATAAACTGAATAATGAAGGGCATGGTGTTATAATTGCTACAATATGCCTGGATAATTCCTGTCTTTTAAAAGCTGCCAGATCTGCTCTTGTTTTGCGCTCAATATCAAATATTGGTGAGGTTATCAAAACAATTCCTTCGGTTGAAGAACTGGAGGATGAGAAGTTTGATACAGATTTTAAAGTTATATTTGCAACCAGTGAAAATAAAGATAGAATATCTGAAAATGTAACAAAAATCTCTGAAGTAAAAAAAGTAACTCTTTTTGATCTTAATTACGCAGCTTTGACAGGCTCAGAAAATCCCGGGTGTAAAGATCTTGAAACCAGTGGTTCTGCAGAAGTTTCATCTGCAACCAGACGTGATGGCATAAAAACTGTTCAGAGTGTAAGAGTAAGTATTGAAAGACTTGATAACCTGATGAACCTTGTCGGAGAACTTATAATCAACAAAAGCAGGCTTAACCAGCTTGCAACTGAAATTGAAACAAAAAATCTGGATGAGGCCCTTGCAAACCTTGATCGTCTGACCAATGATATACAGGTGGAAATCATGGATGCGAGGATGGTTCCAATTGACCAGATTTTCAAAAGATTTCCAAGAATGGTCAGGGATCTGGCAAAATCTCAAAATAAAAAGATCAATTTTGTAACTGAAGGAAATGAGATCGAGCTTGATAGGACTGTTCTTGACGAGATCGGTGATCCCATGGTTCATCTGCTACGAAATGCAGTGGACCATGGAATTGAAGATATGCAAACACGGATATCAAAAGGCAAATCTGAAACCGGATCTATAACTCTGAAAGCATCAAGACAGAGAAACAACATAATAATAGAGGTAAATGATGATGGAAAGGGGATGGATCCTGAAAATATAAGAAAAGTTGCTGTGGAAAAGGGGATTATAAGTAGATCTGATGCAGGTAATCTTACAGATCGTGAATCTCTCTATCTTATTTTTGAAGCAGGGTTTAGTGAAGCCAAGCAGATAACTGATATCTCTGGAAGAGGTGTAGGGATGGATGTTGTCAGGACCAAAATAGAAGGCCTTGGCGGACTGGTTGAGGTTGAGTCAACTGTTGAAAAGGGAAGTAGTATCAAATTGAGGCTACCTCTAACTGTTGCAATCATTCAATCTCTTCTGGTCCGGGTTTCGGATGAAAAATATGCCATCCCAATAAATAACATTGTCCGTGATGAAGTTATTAAATCAAGTGACATAAAAACTATTAAAGGTGAAAAAGTGGCAGTTCTTCGGGGAGAAGTATTGCCTATTGTCTGGCTTCATGATCTTCTGGATATTCCAGTAGAGGATGCATCCAGAGACAATCTTCTTGTGGTAGTTGTTGAAAAAATGGGGGATAGCGTGGGACTGGTGGTTGACAGACTACTTGGCCAGCAGGAAGTAATAATAAAAAATCTTGATAATAAATTGTTAAAAGATGTAAGGGGCTTTTCAGGAGCTACTATTCTGGGCGATGGCCAGGTAGCATTAATTCTTGATATATCGACACTGATCTAAATTATATGAGGTTAAAAATGACTGAACTGGATGAACTTACAAAAGGCGCTCTTCAGGAAGCTGGAAATATTGGAATGGGCCATCTGGCTACTTCACTTTCAAAGATAGTTAATCGTGATGTTAAAATAGATGTGCCCCGGGTTGAGCTGCTGTCCATGCAGGATATACTTGGAAATGAATCCGATGAAAAAAATAAAAGTGTTGCAGGAATACATCTTCAGATAACAGGTGATGCTGCAGGCGGACTTCTTATATTGCTTCCAAAATATTCTGCTCTGTCTTTCTCAGACCTTCTCATGAAAAAGCCAATTGGTACAACTACAAAGGTAGAGGAGATGCATCAGAAAAAACTCGAGGAGATGGGACTTCGGCTTTGCAAGGCATATATGAAAGCTGTCAATGAATTTATCGGGATTGAGTTGAATGTTGGAAAGCCTGTAGTAGAGGTTAATATGGCCGGAGTTGATGATTTTATCACCAGGCAGATTGAGGATCTGGCTGATGAGTTCATAGTTGTTAAAAATGAATGTTTTATACCCTCTACAAATTCAAGGCACGAATTCAATATGCTGTTTGAACCCGATGCAGCGGAAATAATCATGACTGCCGTGATGAAAAAAATGATGGGATAAACGTTAGTATTATGATGGTGAGGGTATGGATAATAAGGTAAAGTCCCTATGTGCGGAAGATGATGCTGAATTTACAGCTCTTAAAAAAGTAATAAATCGAAAAATCGGCTTCAACTGCGATCAGTACAAGATATCTCATTTTAAAAGGCGTATAGATATAAGATTGAGAGCCACAAAATGCAGTGGATATTCAAACTATGCAGAATATTTGAAGAACAATCCTAAAGAAGTTGATGCGCTCACCGACACCCTCACAGTCAATGTAACTGAGTTCTTCAGGAATCAGGAAACATATCAGGCGCTTGAAGATGAGGTTTTGCCTGCTATCATCAGCTCAAAAAGGAACAAATCTATAAATATATGGAGTGCAGGCTGCTCAATTGGTGTTGAAGCTTATTCGGTTGCAATGCTGCTTCATAAATTTCTAGGGAATGATTTTAGAAGGTACAGGATCAAGATAATTGGTACAGACATAGATAAAAAAAGTCTCAAAAAAGCTGAAGATGGTATATATGGTGCATCCGAGATAAAAAATTTGACTGATGTTTTTCTTGGCAAATATTTCATCTGTGGTGAGAATGAATACCAGGTAATTGATGAAATAAAAAATATGACCACATTTCAGCACCATGATCTGATATCCGGGGAGGACTTCAGGGATTTTGATCTGATTTTGTGTCGCAATGTAACTATTTATTTTGAAAGGGATCTTCAGGAAAAGCTTTACTCAAAATTTTATAATGCTCTTAATAAGGATGGTTTTTTTGTAATCGGAAAGACCGAAACGCTTGTTGGACCTTCAAAGGATCTCTTTGTTCCCTTTAATATTAAAGAACGAATATATTCCAGATAAAATGATCATTATGACATAAATGGATGGATTATAAATTGAATGAAATTAATCAGCTAACTGAATTTCAGCATGATGCACTACGAGAGATTGCAAACATTGGATTTGGAAACGCTGCAACATCCTTATCCAAGCTGGTAAACAATGAGGTCAGTATAAATATACCTGCACTTAAAATGCAGCTGATCGAAAAGGTACCGGGTATTGTTGGTGGAGAGGAGTCTCTTGTATATGGTATTGTAATGCAGATATACGGAGATCTGAACGGTTATATAATGATGCTTCTTCCAACTGAAAGTGTAAAATCGATATCTTCAATACTTTTGAATTATGAAAATGGTGACCTTTTAAGTGAGATGAACATGTCTATGATGCAGGAAGTAGGGCATATTCTGGGTGGTACATATGTCAGTTCACTTTCTGATTTTTTTAATATGAAGATATCAGTGTCTCCACCTTATGCCACATATGATATGGCAGCCGCTATTATCGATCTTGCATTGATCGAAATGAGTCGCGATCTTGAGTATGCACTTGTATTTGATAGTGAAATGATGGTTAAAAATGATATCATAAATGGAAAAATATTCACTATGTTCGATACTGATTCACTTGATCAAATAATGAACAGAATCGATAAAATGGTTATGTGATCTGATTTACTATACAACCCTCAACAGTCATAACATGAAAAATGGAAGAATAAAGGTATGGAAACGATAACTATCGGAATGGCTGATTATGCGGTAGGTAGATCACCGATAAATCTCACGACAATGGGATTGGGATCATGTGTCGGTATTACTCTTTACGATCCCAGGAACAGGATAGGAGGGCTTGTACATATTATGTTGCCGACAGTGGAACAGGCACGTTCCCGGGATAATCTTGCAAAATTTGCAGATACTGGTATAGTCCAGCTGATGGAAAGCATGATAGAAAAGGGTGCTCTAAAATCCAGGCTCCAGGCTAAAATAGCAGGTGGTGCCAGTATGTTTTCCTCAGGTAATGGAAGCTTAAAAATCGGAGAACGAAACGTGGCAGCAACAAAAGAGGTAATGGAATCCCTCAGGATACCAATTGTAGCAGAAGATACAGGAAAGAACTATGGCAGAACCATAAAACTGGATACTGTCACAGGTATGCTTACGATAAAAAGTGCACTTAAAGGTACAAAGGTAATTTAAAGGAGATTAATTATGAGTGAAACTTCCCAGGAAAATTTACAGGACTCATTTTATATTGATGCACTAAAGGAAATTGCAGGTATTGGTATGGGAAATGCAACCACTTCTTTATCACTTTTAGTTGATAAGAGAGTACAGCTAAATCTCGCCAATGCATATGCTCTAAACACTGATCAGATGGTAAATTCAATTCCTGATTCTGTAACTATGGTGGGGATAGTTTCAAAGCTCGAAGGGGATGTTCAGGGTTGTTCAGTTATCTTCATGGAACTAAATAATGCAATAGTTCTGAGTGAACTTCTTCTAGATGATATACCGGATGCAGATGTTGAATTAAGTGAATCTTCACTTACTGAAGCAGGCAGCATCCTGACAGGATCTTATTTCAATTCATTTTCACAGTTTCTGGGTTTGAGTGTAAGACATTCTTCACCTTTTACGGTCTCAGGTACGATTGGAGAAATTTTTGAAGCCCTTTCAAATCAATTTTCACATAGTGCAGAAATTTCCCTGATTGATGGAAAGACGATGATACTTGAAACAATGTTCATGGTAAATTCCACAGGATATCAAAAAGGCCTGAATACCCTGTACTGTGATATGTTCATATTTTTAGATCCAGAATCTGTTAGTGTAATAACCAGATCAATAGATCATATGCTTAAAAACTGAATTTCGAATAATATCAATATATTACAGGTGATCTGCCTATTATAAGAGAATCATGTGAATCCGGGATGATTTGAATGGATAACATCTGGACACAGTTTATAGTAAAAAAATCATCACATGATGATATCGATGACAAATCTTTCATTGAACAGCTGAAAAAATTCAACCGTTATGACTGTTGCCGGGATGAAGGTACTGTATTCAAGGATGAAAGTACTGACAAATTACATAATGATACCTGTCAGGTGAGTAATAGATCTACTGTATTCAGTGAAAATGAAGATATAGTTATGAGCTGGCATTGCCGAAGTCATCGTGGGTTTGAACAGGACTTATTTGATCAGCCGGATGATACTGTTCATCTTATAAAGAAAAGTGATGGGATGCTCATACTTCGTTATCTGATTTCAGGAGATAATGAAAGTTGTCAAGAAGATATAGAAGTGAGTTCTCTATCTGAAGCTGAGCAACTCATAGAGGAGGACAATGAAACCACTATGAAATTGTATCCTGAAAACCCTGAACTTTTATGGGTACAGGAGGGCAGGTAAGGAATCTTTGACATAAACATGTGTAAGAATAACAAGATTAATATTTGGAGAAAATAGTTGTAGAGTTATATTTACAGATAAAATTTATATATATTTTAACAGGAGGCCCCAAGATATGATGGATATTGCATTATACTCGCTTGTTGATGATATGGTAAGTAAAGCGGGTACAGAAGGTGTTGTTGAATACTGGCTCAGAGTAGGAGAGTCTTATGCAGAACGAATGGGTAAGGAAGCATATGTAGGCTGGCCTGCATTCAATGTTGCCATGAAAGAAGGACGAACTGCCCTAACTATGGAAGGGGATGTGAATGTTCTTACTGATCTGGCAATTACTGACAGGGATGGAGATGTTATTGGATATGTATATGCACTCAAAACATGTCCTATGGCTCCAACAATGAACCGATATATACAAAAGATTGGCCCGCTTCCTGAATCTGATGGTGATGTATCTGACAGTTTCAATGTAAGGATACAGGATTCTGCTGTATGTAATTACTGTATTACACATCAGAAGTTTAGAGAAGTTGCGTCCAATAATATAACTGTGGCAAAACAGGAACTTGAATGCCTACAGCTTGCGAATAAGGGAAGGCTTGGTGAAGTGAAGATGCTGCCTGAGAATCTTTCCCGAATCAATGTAGACGAAAGGCACATAAAAAGTATCTTAAGAAGCGCCTCCTGTGTATATGCACTGGTTATAAAGGGAAAAACCATCTCTGATGGAGAACTTGGACTATAAAGGTGATAATTATGGCAGAAGAAATCAATTCTAATCCATTTATCGATGTATCGGTATTTCTTTTCTTTGAGGACATCGCAGATAAGCAGGGTGTTGAGGGATTTACGAACTATATGATCAGTCAGGCTGAATCACTTGCAAAAGCTGTTCCTGAGGAAGAATATGAAACATGGGATGACTTTGCAAATGCTGTATCTGCAGGCGAATCGGTTTTTTCTTCATTTGAAGGAATAAAACAGATAAGTTCAAACGGATTTGTAACAGAGATCTGTCCATTCTCGAATGCAATACGTGAATATATTAAGAGACTGGGAAACTTTAATAAGGTGCATCAGGAAGCAACAGATCACTATAATAACACAGTACAGCCATCTGCGGCATTCAGTGCCTGCATGATGCATCAGACGTACAGACAGGAAGTTGCAAAGAGAATTAAAATCGGTGGCAAACCTCTTAATTATGCTCAGATTGCTGCCAAGGCATATACTGGCCATGTTGCCATGCCTCCGGAGGCCTGGAAGAAGGTACTTCTGTCAAAAGCAGGTGTTTCTGAAACCCAGGGGTATATGGAAATGCGTGAAAATGCATGTCTGTATGTACTTTATGCAGAAGAATAACTGCAATCTATAATATTTTCTTCTCCCTTTTTAATATCCGGGCTGGAAAGTAAAGATATTTGATTTATATCTCTTTACTCCTATTTCTGTAATTTTATTTGAGAATATTGTATGACTTTTCAGCATATGTTCCTTTTAAATAAACTGGTTCTATATAAACTAACACCATAATATTAATAAAATAAGTTGTTGTATATGATATAATTTAATTTGTAATTATCAATCAGGTAGATTTATCTTTATATTAAGATACTTGATGTCAAAAATTACAGAGGGCTAAAAATGAAAGTTAAAATAACAGAAACTGTTCTAAGAGATGCACATCAGTCGCTGCTGGCAACCAGAATGCGCACGACTGATATGCTGCCAGTGGTTGACAAACTGGACGAGGTCGGATATTTTTCTCTTGAAATGTGGGGAGGTGCAACATTTGATACATGTATTCGCTACCTGAATGAGGATCCATGGGAACGTCTCAGAGAACTCAAAAGCAGAATGAAAAATACACCAGCCCAGATGCTGCTTAGAGGACAGAACCTTGTGGGTTATCGCCATTATTCTGATGATGTGGTCGATAAATTTGTCACCAAAGCCCATGAAAACGGAATAGATATATTCCGTATATTCGATGCTGTAAATGATATAAGGAACATGCAAAAAGCCATTGAAGTCGCAAAAAGAGAAGGTGCACACGTACAGGGAACTATCTGTTATACGATCAGTCCTGTACATACAATTGACAAATATGTGGAATTTGCAAAAGAACTTGAGCAGATGGATTGCGATTCACTGTGCATAAAGGATATGGCAGGACTTCTTTCTCCAAATAATGCCAGAATGCTGATAGAGGCGCTTAAAAAAGAGACCTCGTTACCTGTAGCACTACATTGCCACTGTACTTCGGGAATGGCACCTATGAGCTATATGGCTGCCTGTGAGGCAGGAGTGGATATACTGGATACTGCACTTTCACCCCTCTCGTGGGGCACTTCTCAGCCACCTTCAGAATCCACTGTATCCGGATTGGAAGGAACTCCTTATGATACAGGGCTTGATCTTAAATTAATGACCGAGGCTGCACAGTATTTCAGAAAACTGAAGTCAAAATATCAGTGCATTCTTGATCCAATTTCTGAACAGATAGATACAAATGTTTTGCTGTATCAGATCCCTGGAGGAATGCTCTCAAATCTTGTATCTCAGCTCAAAGAACAGAATGCTCTTGATAAATATGAGGATGTTCTGGAAGAGATGCCAAGAGTACGAGCGGAACTTGGTTACCCTCCTCTGGTGACTCCAACAAGCCAGATTGTTGGTACACAGGCTGTCCTGAATGTTCTTATGGGAGAAAGGTATAAGGTCATTCCAAAGGAAGTCAAAGATTATGTACGTGGACTTTATGGACGCCCTCCCAAGCCAATAAGTGAAGATATGGTTGCAAGGATAATTGAAGATGAGGAGCCAATTACAGTTCGGCCTGCAGACTTACTGGAACCTGAATATGGAAAAATGAAAAAAGAGGCTGAGGATCTTGGACTCATTAAAAAGGAAGAAGATATTCTGACCTACATACTCTATCCTGCAATTGCTCCCAAATTTCTGAGAGGAGAAGCATCTGAAGAGGCCCTTACTCCGGTCAAATCATGTGAAACCCAGAAACTTCCACAGGAAATCTATTCTGGCCCAGTTGAGTTTAAGGTGGAAGTTGAAGGTGATGTATTCAATGTGAAAGTGGAACCAAAAGATGGAAGTGTTAAAATATCTGAGTCAGGATCCACTGAAAAACCTAAACCTGATACATCATTAGAGGGAAGTGTTACATGCAATATGCAGGGAATGGTTCTCTCTGTTGATGTAAAAGTGGGTGATCAGGTCAATCCAGGTGATACACTATGTGTGATTGAAGCTATGAAGATGGAGAACTCTGTAAGTGCAAACCATGGCGGTGTTGTTAAGGAGATATTTGTATCGGATGGAGATGCAGTCAGTACCGGCGATGTACTGATGGTGATTGAATAAACGACAGGGATTGATTGGTCATGTTTAACAAAGTACTTGTTGCAAACAGAGGTGAAATTGCAATCCGAATTATGCGTGCCTGTAAAGAACTTGGAGTTTCTACAGTTGCAGTATACTCTGATGCTGACAGCAACGCTCTTTTTACAAAGTATGCAGATGAAGCCTATGCGATAGGACCACCGCCTGCAAGCAGGAGTTATCTCAATATTGACGCAATACTTGAGGTTGCTGAAAAGAGCGGTGCTGAAGGAATACATCCAGGATATGGCTTTCTTTCAGAGAACTCAAAGTTTGCAGAGGCATGCGAAAAGGCAGGAATTAATTTCATTGGTCCGCCAAGCAAGGTAATTGAACAGATGGGAAGTAAAATCGCTGCACGTTCAACCATGGAAAAAGCAGGAGTTCCTGTTGTGCCCGGCAGTGGAGAACCCATTGAAGATATTGATGTAGCTCTTGAGATTGCAGATTCGATAGGATATCCTGTAATGGTCAAGGCTTCTGCCGGAGGTGGGGGGATTGGAATGAAGGTAGTAAAGTCCAGAGAGAACTTTAAAGCTGCCGTTAGTGCAATCCAGTCCGTTGCCAGATCAACATTTGGTGACCCTACTGTTTTTGTTGAAAAATATCTTCCAGAGCCAAGACACATTGAGTTCCAGATACTGGCAGATAAATATGGAAATACTGTTTACGTATCTGACAGGGAATGTTCAATCCAGCGCAGACATCAGAAGCTCATTGAAGAGGCACCCTCTCCTGTTATGACTCCTGAATTTCGTGAAGAAATGGGCAGTGCAGCTGTAAAGGCAGCAAAAACAATAGATTATGAAAATGCCGGAACAGTTGAATTCCTGTATTCACAGGGTGATTTCTACTTCCTTGAAGTAAATACCAGACTACAGGTAGAGCATACAATAACAGAACTTGTTACAGGAATTGATCTGGCAAAAGATCAGCTGCATATTGCCTGTGGTGAAGAACTTCCTTACAAACAGGAAGATATTAATATAAACGGATGGGCTATTGAATGCCGTATAAATGCTGAGGATCCGCTAAATGATTTTGCACCGTCACCTGGAAAAATACGCAGATACAGGTCTGCAGGTGGACCCGGTGTCAGGGTTGACAGTGGGGTTCATGTAGGATACACTATATCCCCATATTATGATTCAATGATCTCAAAGCTTTCTGTGTGGGGACGTGACAGAAATGAAGCTATAAGCCGAATGCAGCGAGCACTTTATGAATATGTTGTGGTGGGTGTTACAACAAATCTTCCATTCCACAGAGCAGTTCTTTCAAATGATGCATTCAAAAAAGGTGAACTGACGACTCACTTTATTGAAGATAACAATATTCTGGATGAGGTCAGAAAAATCGTGGATGCAGATTCCAGAGCCAGCAGGACACTGGCGTCAGCACTGGATAATTATAATCCGAAGGTAGCTGCGGTTGCTGCGGCGGTAAAATCATATATGGAATCCACTCAGGCACTTGATCAACGCAAAACAAAATGAATTATTGATTGGCAGTAATTCATTTTTTGTTTTCTTTTTTATATTTATGGCTATAGTTTCACTCTGAAATAGTTTTTATGATCATGTACGTAAAATATACATATAGATTGAGAACAATATATAATTGACATTACACTTTGCAGTGGGGATATTATTGAGTGATAAAAAAACTGAAATTATAAGAATTCTTAAAGAATTTGAAGGCAAGTCAATATCTGGTGAGGAACTTGGTGAAGCTCTGGGTATATCAAGAACAATGGTATGGAAATATATCAAGTCTCTACAAAACGATGGATATCCTATAACATCCAGTCAGAAGGTAGGATATAAGCTTGATCATGTTCCTGATATACTTTATCCGGAAAATATTATGTCAGGACTTGAGAATAGACTTATTGGACGATCTGTGATATATTATGATGAAGTAGATTCTACAAATAATGCTGCCAAAAGAATAGCAAGGGAATCGGATGATGGTACAGTGGTAATATCCAGAATCCAGAAAAGTGGGCGAGGCAGGTTGGGAAGGCCCTGGATTTCTCCAGATGGAGGTATATGGCTTTCAATCATTATCAAGCCCAAAATCTCACTTGCACATGCATCAAGACTGACCATTCTGGCGGGCATTACGGTTACTAAAATAATGAGGGACATGGGCGTTGATGCAGTAATCAAGTGGCCCAATGATGTGCTGATCAATAAAAAAAAGGTATGTGGAATATTAACGGAATTGAATGCAGAAATCGAACAGATCGAATATGTAATTGTAGGTATTGGAATCAATGCAAACAATGAAATTGGAGATTTTACAGAGGAGCTGAGAAAAAATTCCACGACTCTCAAGCAGGAAACCGGAAAACCCGTTAATCGGGTAGAACTGGTTCAGGATATTCTTTCTGAGTTTGAGCAGCAATATATAAGGTTCAATACACAGCCATTTTCTTCAATACTTGATGAATGGATTGAACTCTCAGACACACTTGGAAAACACGTAACCATAATGACTCCTACCAGAATGATATCCGGAAAAGCAATCGCTATTACTGAAAACGGTTCACTGATAGTCAGAAAGGCAGATGGTATATCCGAGGAAGTTATTGGCGGAAGATGCATGTATGAGATCAGTTAAAACTGAGTTGCTACTCAAATATTTGGTAATAGCTGTAATTTTACTGACTAGTTTAACTGTGGTTTTTAATGTAGCTGATTTTATAGCTGCTGCTTCTGATGATAATGAAGTGCCTGAAAATGAAGCGCTTATAAATGGAACCGGAATATATCTCCAGACAGGAGAGGAATGGGATAGATTTTATCAGGGCTATAGTCTGAGGGTCAAATATGTAAATTTTGATCAAAAGAGTTTATGGATTGAACTGCTTCTAAATGAAACCACTGTTAAAGAGAAGATAATGTATGAAGGTGAAAAATTTATATATTCTCAAAACTCGGTTGAAATATTCAATATCACAGTTGACAGAATATATTCCGGAGCCGGCGAGGAACTCGTAACTTTCAGACCTGTATATCAGTTTAAAGATCCGTCTCTACCGCCTCCCTCACAGGAGCCTGGAAATAATAATGCTTCCGGTGATAACAATGGAACAAATAATGATGAAACTCCTGTAGTTAATGGTTTTGGAATTAAAAGTGCTTTAATATCTGTAATAATAGCATCAATTTGTATTATGGGAATTAAATTCAGCAAATGAAAAAGCTCAAAAAGGTATAATGTGAAATATTTAAGATATTATATAACTTAAAGTTATAACTTAATATCTCCTTTCTCCATCAATACCTTAAGATCTTCTAGACTCATCTTACCGCTATTTTCAAACTTTTCTTTAGCTTGAGTATGTTTTTCCTTCATTTTGATTTTGTCTTTCTCAAGTTTTATATTATTTAGCTGTTCTAAATAGATATCAAGTTCTTTTCTCAAATTTTCGATTGCTTCTTTAAGGGGGTCTATCTTTGATCGGATAGGCTCTGTTGCAGCGTATATTTCTTTTATCTGAGAATGATATGTATCAGCCTCTTTTCGCAGTTGATCTGCTGTCCTGTAAGCTTCGATCATCTGCACATGGTGATGCTGTGATTCATCGGCAAGTGTCTGTATTTGAGAGTTTATGTCACTATTCTTGTCATATATCTCTTTGGATGATTCGTAAGTCTCAACAAGTTTTTCATGCAGGTTATCCGCATTTAATGCAGCTTCAAGCCTTTGTCCAAGTTCTCTGATCTTATCAAAAAGGTCAATTTCATGCTTTAGAGGTATATCCGCATTAAGGAATGTGTCAAGCTCTTCCTGATATGCTCGTGACAGTGATTCAACACTGCCTTTTGAAACCTGGTTGAGGTTATCACGTTTATTTTTCAGATTTGTAATAGTATTGGAACGATCGTCACTTTCTGTTTTAAGTTCATCCCTTTTTTCTTTCAGTTGAGCTATTTGTTCATTTATAGCATCTCTTTTTTTCTTAAATTCCTGGGCTTTTGATACATTTGTTCTTACCTGAGAATTCAAATCATCACGTTTCTGTTTTATCTCATCCACGTTTGTGCGATGCATTTTCAGCTCATTGAAAGCAGATCTTAATGAACGTTCATTTTGATTGAGTTGAGTTCTGATATCATTAACCTTATTCTTCAACTCTTTTTCGGAGAGAGAGGTGACATTATCCATCAAACCACCAAATTCGTTTCATAATTATTGTTCTGTGTTTTCCAGTAAGAAAGAGCTTCCCTGTGACTTTCGATCCTTTTATCGAGCCATTTGTGGCGTGGTAATATTTTATCTCTTTCTTCGGCCATGATTGCAATATCTTTTTCAATGCTGAATTCTGTACCATCAATGGAACTGAACTCTTTGGTTGCTTCTATAGATTCCTGGACCTTTTTTTTGATGCTGGTTATGGGACTAGATATGTTTTGATCATTAGATGGAAGCTTTTCAATATTACCAAAAAGAATATCTACTGCTCTTTGTTCATCCTCAATCTTTTTTGAATTTCTTGATTTTTTAAAGTTGGTGTATATTTCTGATTTTAGTTTTTTGTCCAGGTCAGGGGTATCCGAAAGGGTATCTTTCAGTAACTGTTCTGCCTGATAATATATTTGCTGTCTCTTTTCTTTTAATATCTCACTGCGTTCAATCACAAATTCTTTCTTGCTTTTGGCAGCAGCAATTTTTTCATCAAGAGATTTGACCTTTTCATCAAGCTCTTTGAATTCCTGTTCATATTCACTCAGAAATTTGTTGTGTTTCTCAATTACGCCATCAATAAGTCTACTGACATCTAAGATCTCAGGACAATTTACTCCACACTCGTTCATGTTCCCACCTTTTAAATTGATTATTCTGATATAAATAGTTGTTTACTATGGATTTATATCCTAAAAAGCTGTGCATGGGGATATCCATCGATGTTAATAACGCATTTTGGATCGATAGCACCGCATTTAATTCCGCATGTTACTGCTCTTTCTCCAAATAGATTGGCTGTTGTTGCAGATTCAAGAGCAGAAATTATTTCTTTCTCCGAGACGATTTCTCCTCCGTAGAATTCTTCATTTATCTCTACATCAGCAGTTCCGTATTTCAGTTTCATTCCTAGCAATTCTTCATCGCATGCAGCAACCAGAACTTCATTCCCTGATTTATGGATTTTAAGATACATGATCAACATATCCAGATGTTATTACTATTAGACCAGACGTACATGATCTTTTTTCGGTTTTAATAGATCACCTGTACGGCTCATTTTATTTACGAGTTCTTCTACATGCTCCCGGTCAATCTGTTCAATTTCAGCTTCAGCATAAACTTCATCCAGGGGAGCCGTACCATTTGCATGCCTATCACCAACTCTTCTGATAATTTCTTTAACAATCTTTATTTTATCTCTCTGGCTCTTTGTTGTACCGGATTCTATGAAATCTACGTCTAGAGCACCTGTATCAGGATCAACACCAACATGTTTGAGGCATGTAAATACTGTACGTGTGGTCCTTTGTGCATCATCAAGGGTTACGGTATTGCTAAGTCTGAGTCTTGCACTCGCCTCTGCTAGTCTTACCAGTGCTTCAAGCTGTCTGGCAGTAACTGGGACCGGAGCATCTTTTCCTTCTCCCATTTTTCTCAGGTCCAGATAAAAGTCAATCAGATGTTTACGTGCATCTTCGCTCATGACCGGGAATATTTTCTTTCGTGAATATGCTACATATTTTCGCATAATTTCAGGGTCTATTGGAGGAAGAATCTTTTCCATTTGAGATTGCACATCCTCTTCTGTGATTGTAGATCCAACCAGTTTGTTCCTTTGCTCGGACAATTCTCCAGCGAAATGGGACTTGAGGATGTGCCTGGCTATTTTGCTGTCCATTTCTTCATTTGGAGTATCCAGCATGACAAATATAAGGTCAAATCTTGACATTAATGCTGGCGGCATATTGATCTGCTGAGCAATACCTTCATATCTGTCAAACCTTCCATATTTAGGATTTGCTGCACCAAGAAGTGCACAGCGCGATTTTAAAGTGGCGATAATTCCTGCCTTGGCGACAGAGATGGTATTTCCGCACCAGATAGCTTTACCGTTCCTGCGGACATAAATAACATGGTCTTTTACTTCAACACAATATATTTTGCCTGAATAGTTTTTTTTCTTCACATTCTTTTCATTGTTACTTATGGAGGGGTAGTTTCCTTCACCATAGGTCAATGATACCATGTATACATTTTCAGAATGCTTCGTTGCTTGGGACAATGAAATCTGATCCAGCTCTTTTTTATGTAATGTTCTGATCCTGGCAGAATTGCCTGCTTTAAGTGCAATTTCCTGTATGTCGTTTGCAAGTGACAATGAATTAACAAAGATATCATTCGTATGATCCTGATGAGAATAATCATCCATGATAATTGAGCTGATAAATATCTCGAGCTGCTTTTTTGAGAGATTCTTCACATAATGTGGTACATTATCCGGGAAATTCTCAAAGTATTTCAGATAATCCAGAAGACGCTTTGATCTAATTATGATAGATGAACCATCTTCATCCCATAAGTATCCTATTTTTTGCAAACATTGAGTTATTTTTAAAGAATTATAACTGCTGGTAGAATATATCCTAACCTGCAAATCTCCTTTTTGTTCTTCTATTTTTCCTCTTGAATATAGGTAGCCCAGCATCTCAAGCCAGTCATCCATTTTAATTACCCACGGTTCCTCTAAACTCTCTGGTGAGTAACATTCATTATTCTGGTCCTTGCATGGTATCATGAAAGAATCGATATGTTCTCCATTCCATGATGCATTTTTTCTGAACTTTATTCTGTGATTTTCCGGAAGTTCATCCATACGGCATAGGCCAAAATTGCCCCACTGATCATTGTGCTCAATACTTACAAACATATTATGGTTTGGAGTAACTGCAAGATCTATCTCTTCAGAACATATGTAATACATATCTCCCTCATATACGGACTCAACATATTGTTCAGGTATAGTAAATTTGAGATTACCATCCGGTGTAAGTGATGCTACACGTTCATCTTTATGGAGGTCCCTGAACAGCTTCCAGCCATTTTCAGTTAGAATTTCGGTTTTATCATCATAACATTGCTGTTCCATGGCTTCATGGAGAGCGCTCTTATCTTCAGAACGCATTTTATCCATCTCATCAACTGCAGCTATTCCCATATCTGCCATGACCAGCGCACCTGCTTCCAGTGTCCATCTTCCATCTCCCATTTCATCTCTGACAGCAGCAGCTGTTAGTCCACTGGATGATGCACTTTTACCGGAAGCAAATACTCCCCTTGGTGCGAGTTTTACCATATACCTGAGTAACTGGCTTTTTGCAATACCAGGATCTCCAACAAACAGAATATGGATATCTCCTCTTATACGTGAGCCATCAGGCAGGTATTTTGCAACCCCGGAAAAAAGTTGCATTGCCAGTGCTTCTTTTATTTCATTGTAGCCGTATATGGATGGTGCAATTGAGCTGGTTATAAGCTCGTAGATATTGGGACTTTTACTAAGTGCAAGTATTTCTTCTTCATCTTCAGGTGATATTTCCAGTTCATCAAATTCTTTATCCACATACTCAATAGAATTGGAATGTAAGACAAGGTCATAAAAAGGAGACTTTCCATCACGCAGGGTACGCTGGTGTGATCTCAGGATTCCATTTATGATTACTCTATCCCCAGGTTTGACTATTCCTGCAAGATCATCCTCAACATCCACATCCAGGCTCTGTGGCTGAGTTCCACCTTTAAGGTTTTCCGGTGATTCCTGGACCTGAAGTTTCTGAGCATCCACAAAATCAGATTTTTCAATAAGTATTTTAAAGGGTCCTCTTTTGCCACATGACTCATTCTCACATTCATGCGGTTCTGTAAATTTTGGGCCTGATTGGGGGACTATTGTGACATGCTCACAGCGCATGCAAAAAAAAGCGGAGTTAATTATTTTTGGACGAACTTCGGTTGCTTTGCGTATCATACCCTCTATAGCTACAAATTTTAACAGATGCTTGCTTCTTAGCTCACGGTTTGGTATTTTGTTTGGAACATGTATGAATCTTGCATATAGTTCACTGAATGTTTTTTCGATCTGGAATTCCAGAAGTTGCTGGAGTGCATTATTTGAAGCTGGGATAATCTCATCAGGTTGTTCCAGAAGCTGTTCTCCCAGTTTTCGATCAAAGTTCTCAAGATCAGAAAAATCGATAATTATACTTCTTCTATCAGGATATTCATTTGCAAGCTGTAGTATATCATCCCAGTAATATCTTCTAAAAAATATTTTTAATTTTTCTACCCATTTATCTTCTGTCATAGAATTACTCACTTTTATATACAGATCGGTATTCTTGTAATTATCATTAAATGTTTAGTTCTCAATAGCTTCAATTAATATCAATTTTTTGCAGTAAAGTACCCCTAGAGTAATCCCAACTTATACTGGATCGTTCTGAGTATGCCTCTTAGTGTTTGCACTTCTCGTGGTGTTAATTTTGCTCTGCCACAAATTCGTCTGATCATCAGAAGCGTTTTGTCGAGCTTATGCTCTGGATAATCTATATTATCTAAAACATTTCGGATATGATCAATCAGCAATTCCTGGTCAAACCTTTCTGCTATCGGGTAATCCCCTGCTTCAATGCTGCTCATTTCATACAGGACGACTCCCACCGCATGTGAAAGGTTCATTACAGGATAATCGTTGGATGTAGGGATACTAAGTATAATATCACACATCTTCAGTTCATCATTGGTAAATCCATTATCTTCGCGTCCAAAAAGTATCGCTATCTTTGCATTTACTCCATTCATTTTTTCTTTCAGCTGTCGTGGTGTGAATGCCGGAAGTCTGATATGCTCATTGTATTTGGAGCCTGTGATACCTGTTGTGCCTATCACAATGTTAACATCATCTTCAATGGCATCCTTGAGTGATGTATATGTAGATGCATTTTTGAGCACGTCTTTTGCATGGGAAGCCATAGCTCTTGCATTACCTCCAATCTTACAGGGGTTAACAATAGCCAGATCCGTAAATCCGAAATTTTTCATGGCTCTTGCAACTGAACCTACATTTCCCTCATAGAGAGGTTCAACAAGTATTACTCTTATATTTAGAGACATATTAAACGATAGTCTTTACACTATAACTAATTAAATATTTTTCTATAGTAAATGGGAGAACTGTCAGTTCTCAAGGGTAATAGCATCTGGTTTACAGACTGTGGTGCACATTTTGCACCCAAGACAATAACTAGGATCTTTCACTACTGCGATTTTTTTTCCTTCTACTTCTTCAATTGAGTATATTCTGGGACCTTTTGGACAGGCTCTTCTGCATGCACCACATCCTGTGCATCTGTCTTTATCAATATATATTTTCATGGTTCCTGTTTCTATACATATTAATGATATAATTATAGTTTTCTACCAAACCGGTTGTATTTAGCAAGAACACGTGAACTTCATCTAGCTTTTAATAAGAATGAAAGTTACCTTAGCAGAAATGTTATTTAATAATAAGACGTTATTTCTTCTGCTATATATGGACTGTTCAATTGTGAACATATGTTCTATAAAGGTAAGCCGGTAAATTAGGAGTGATCGAATGAGTAAAGATATACTTGAGAAGGGAGCTATACTTCAGAGAGATAAGGAAACATATGCAATTGCACCTCATATCCCAGGCGGTATTGCAAACCCTGAATTATTACATAAAATAGCAGATGTTGCTGAGAAATATAATGCGGCTGCAATAAAGCTTACTTCTGCCCAGAGAATGGCTATTGTAGGTCTCAGGGAAGAGGACCTGGATGATGCATGGAATGATCTTGGAATGAAACCCGGGGCGGCTATTGGTGTCTGTGTCCGGAGCATAAAAATATGTCCTGGTACCACTTTCTGTAAAAGGGGACAACAGGATGCTGTTGGTCTTGGCCTGAAACTTGATGAAAAATATCATGGAATGGAACTTCCTGGTAAGTTGAAGATGGCTGTATCGGGCTGTATGAATTCCTGTTCTGAACCTGCAATTAAGGATATCGGGATACTTGGTACTCCAAAAGGCTACAACCTGTTGCTTGGTGGTAGTGCAGGAATAAAGCCAAGAATTGGAGAGATTGTAGCTAAAAATATGTCTGAAGATGAAGTTCTTGCTGCGGTTGATCGCATTATTACATTCTATAAGGACCATACAAAAAGACAGCGACTTGGTGAATACATTGACAGTATTGGTATGGATATCTTTAAAGAAAAAGTAGGGCTAAAGTAAAACTATAAATTGAAATGCTGCCGATATTATATCAGATAATCTTGATTTTTCATGCTGGTTTAGATCATATTGATCATTGATCTGAACCAGATTTCATATTTTTGTATTTTTAAATTTTAGGTTTGAACCTACGTATGACTATAACAACTTAGATTTAATTATGTCATTATATCAAACCATCTCCTGTATCAGAAAATGATTAATGAAAATCTTTAAATATAATAGATTCGTCCAATATGCAAATCAATTTCAGTAGCTTACAGGCATTCAGAATATATTCATTGAAAATAAAAAAATTTGCAATCACATTTTTATAAACAACAGGAGGAATCACGAATATGGAGTATTTCTCGGGTCTTGCACCTGATATGAAAATTACTTTCGGATGGATGATGACTATCTCTACCATAGCTATTTTGATTTTTATCTATGGAATGTATCTTAATCTGAAAAAATGGGGATACGGATCTGAAGGTTATGGAATGGAACCTTCGAATGGAAGTGTACTTACGTTTCTCAAGACATTTATTGTTCAGTTGAGTCAGAAGGGCCATGCTCATGCACAACCACTGTGGAAAGTACTTATACTTGATATTCTTCTGCAAAGAAGGATATGGAGAAAACATCCTGTAAGATGGTTCATGCATATCACAATATTTGTTGGTTGGATGGCACTCTTTGCATTATCTCTTGGCATGTTCCTTGTAGAACTAATTTATCTTGCAGGCTTTAATATAAGTCCTGAAGCAGTCAGGGAAATGGTACAGTTACCCGCCCACTGGTTCAGTGTGATGCTCACAATAGGTATATTGATCGCTATTTTCAGAAGAGTATTTGTACCAAAAATCCGGGAATCAACAATCGCCTATGATTCAATTCTGCTCTTTGGTCTTGCATTTGTTGTATTCACAGGCTTTCTGGCAAATGGTGCAAGAATTGGAGAATGGTGGGGATTTGGAATTGACTTCCAGTATGCACCTCCGCTGGCACTGTTTCATTCAGTTATATCTCTGCTGATATGTATTGCATTTATTCCTTTCAGCAAATATATTCATGTGATAGCAACGCCTCTTGCAATTATAGCAAATAAAGGAGGAGAATAAAAAATGGCTAAAAAACAACCCTCCGTAACTACAGAAAATCTCACTGCAGTGCAGCTTATGGAATTTGATGCATGTACCCGCTGCGGTCAGTGCGATGAATGGTGTCCAACTTATGAAGGTTCAGGATATGAACCTGGTGTAGCTCCACGATTTAAAATAAAAAGGTGGAAGGAATACGTTGATAGGTCATATGGGTTTAGAGCACAGTTATTTGGACCAAAAGAATTTACAGATGAGGAAATCCAAAAATTCAATGATGAACTGTACCAATGTACAACATGCGGTCGCTGTGCCACCAACTGTGAATCAGGAATGAACCTGGTTGAACTCTGGGAGTCTCTACGGGCCAATCTGGTTAAACGTGGGAATGGTCCTGTAGGAAAGCAGAGTCTTTTCCCAAAACTTATAGGCGAATATAAAAACCCCTATATGAAAGAGCAGAGTGCTCGCCTGGACTGGGTACCAGAAGATGTGAAAATTGAAGACAAAGCTGAGATTGTATATTATACTGGATGTACTGCAGGTTACAATCAGCTGGCAAATGCAATTGCTACAGCGCGTATTCTAAACAAACTTGGCATCAAATTCACAATGCTTGGTGAAGATGAATGGTGCTGTGGTTCTGCACTCATAAGGACCGGTCAGGCACACCTGGGAGATGTTCCAAAAGAACTTGCTCGCCACAATGTGGATGCAATTGCTGCAAAAGGTGGAAAAAGAGTAGTTATGGCATGTGCGGGATGCTTCCGCGCTGCGAAGATAGACTGGCCAAGACAACTTGGTGAAGATCTTCCATTTGAAGTTTTACATCTCACTGAATTTCTGGCCGAATTGATCGACCAGGATAAAATCAAATGGGAAGAATCTCTTGATAAAACCATTACCTACCATGATCCCTGCCACCTTGGAAGGCATGTTGGTGTATTTGATGCACCAAGAAAGGTGCTTGAAAGTATTCCTGGTGTCAAATTTGTAGAAATGGAAATGGTCAAGAACTTCCAGCGTTGCTGCGGCGCTGGTGGCGGTGTCAAGGCGGGATTGCCTGAGCTGGCACTGAGTGTTGGAACTGCTAGGGTTAAGGATGCGCTGGAAACAGATGCAGATATATTGTCAAGTGCATGTCCATTCTGTAAGAGAAACCTTTCAGACGGTCAAAAAGAACTCAGTGCAGAGATCGAGGTAGAGGATGTGATTGTGCTGGTTGCCAGAGCACTTGGCCTTAGTGCTGAACCAGAGCCTGAGAAATCCGAAGAGAAACCCCAGAATACGGATAAGAAGTCAGAAGAGGCTTGAGTAATTCTGCCTCATTCTGTTTTTATTAACTGGAGTTTAAAATTCATTTCATTTTTATTTTTTTTCGATAGATAAACTTAAAAGTAACATAACAGTTTACTATTCATGCCAGTCTCCTATGAACTGTTTGGCAGATTTTTTGTATATCTGACAGTAGCTGTTTTTTCTATTACTTCTGTCACACTGCTGATAGGCATTTATAGCTTTAAAAGAAATACAATGGTATTTCCAAACCTGATACTGTTTGTGTTATATCTGTTCTATGCTCCTGCCAAATGGATTTGCCGTGTATTATCCATCAAGGAGGTTATTGTTGATGAAATTCTTGTAGAAGTCAGAAATGCTGTAATGCTGGAGAAATTTAAAAAAACAGACAATAAAAAAGCTGTAATACTCCCTCAGTGTATGAGACATCCTTCATGCAAGGCAAGATGTGACCCCATTGTTGGATATCTGTGCACTGAATGTGGACTGTGTGATATTGCCAGAATATGCCAGGCAGCCAGAAAATATAATTTTAAGGTTTTTGTAATACCTGGAGACAGTTTTGTAAAAAAAATTATGGAATCATACAGACCTAACGCATGTATCGGGGTAGCGTGCTTTCAGGAACTAACAGAGTCTATGCAGGCGGTTTCAAAACATATACCTGTGCAAGGTGTCTTCCTTGTTAAAGATGGTTGTTATATGACGACCGTGAATGTAGAGGAAGTAGTGAATAAAATGGAGATATGTGATGTATAGTCTGATTGGAATATTGCTGTTTGTAGTTATTGGATTATCAGTTATACTTTCTTTTGTAGCTCTTTTAGCAAGCAGGATGAGCCTTAATCGTAATGTACGGCTGGCAGGTTTTTTTGCAAATATACTTGATTTCTTCTATCTCCCAATAAAGGCGTTTTTTCATAGATGCAATGATATAAATAAATTGGATATGTGGATGGTATCTCTTAAAAACATGGCCAACTATTCAGGGTTTAAAAAAGCTAAAAATCGTCTTATTCTTGCTCCCCACTGTATGAGGTCTCTGGATTGTCCGGCATCTTCCACACAGTTTGGTATCACATGCACAGAATGTGGAAAATGTGTTTTCAGTGACATGAAAAAGGATGCAAAAAAATTTAACTATAAACTGTATATTGTTGCAGGTTCTTCCTACATACGCCATATTGTGAAAATGGAAGCTGCAGATGCTGCACTACTTGTTGCCTGTCACTATGAGCTAAATAAGGTAATGATCTCTTTGAAAAGCAAGAATATTATTACATATGCCTTTCCAATGGAGAATGATGGCTGTTATGCAACAGAGGTTGATTACGAAAAATTCAGGAATTTATTGAAAGATTTGAATGAGTGAGGAGAGTAAGCTCCCTTCTGTTGTTGCAAATATCCTGCATTTCTTGAAAATGCAGAATGACTCTTTAAGGAGTACTTGCAATGGCGGCATTCAGCTTAGCGTCAATAAATGGGAAGAGCAACATATTTGCTCTTCACCGACTTGCACCCACGAGGATTCGCCGTTCCATCCAGGATGCATGCGACCTCAGCCTTTCGGCATCATAGCATTAACATGCACTGGTATCGTTTCTGTGCCAGCATGCACTGTTTGCATGGTTAACATTATCTGTTAACTGCCCGAGCTCTCGCCCGGCACCCTTTACAGGTGCTCGTGTTTAGCGGTGGGGAGACTTTCCTCAGGTTATATGAACCCGGCAGCCGTCCTTCCTCTCTCATTCGTTTTCTGTAATTAGAATATATCTTTATATATATATAAATTGTGATTATATTGATTATGGCATCGATAAAATTAATAGCTTGATGATATATGGTTGAATCCTTTCCCGAATCCGATAAATTAATATGCAACAACCGATTATTCTGGTAAAATAATTTAAAAAATGCCTATCTGATAATGAATATCTGATATTAATGAGGTAACAATTTGAATACTGAACTGTTTGATCTTAAAGTAGGATATGTCAAATTAAAAAATCCGATAGCACTTGCTCCAATGGGAGGAGTTACAGACAGTAGCTTTGTGAACAATCATGCAAAAGAAGCCGGTCTTGTGACAATTGGTGGATACAATATTGATGAAAGTACAAAAAAAGCTGCAGATCATATGCTACTCCGTGGCAGAAAAGAATTTGTGCTGCAAAATCCATTGATGGACATTGAAGAAGAAATATCCAGAATAAAATGTGACTGTGCTGTATCAGTCAATGTCAGAAGTTCTACGTTAACTCCATTGATGGAACTGGCACAGACCATCAAAGATAAAGGCTGTATACTTGAGATTGATGCTCATTGTAGACAGAAGGAAATTATTGATGCAGGTGCAGGAGAAACGCTTTTACATAATATTCAGGAACTTGTCAGGTGGATCAAAAGAATTAAGGAAACTGGTGTTGTTCTTTCTGTAAAGATTAGGACGGGTATTGTAGATGACATATCACTTGTAAAGCAGATCGAAAGGGCAGGAGCTGATATTGTCCATGTTGATGCAATGATTGCAGGAAACGGTGCTGATCTTGATGCTATACGTAAGATACGCGATTCAACAAGTCTATTTCTCATAGGGAATAATTCAATAACCGATTTTTTATATGCAAAAGATATGTTTTCCCGGGGTGCTGATGTGGTCTCTGTTGCAAGAGGAGTTCTGGACAATCCATCTCTTATAAGAGAACTTGTTCAAGAAATATCCAGTTATCAAGGACAATGTGGATGGTACAATGCCCCAAAACATCTCTGCTCTGGAAAAGGTGATCTAAGAGGATTGGCTTTCTGCTGTGTACCTATAAAACCTTGTGCTCTTATACATAAAATAAAACAGATTGGATTTTCACCCCAGGAATTTACAGATATTAAGAATAAATTTGCAAAAGGTACAATGCTGGAATATGGGGATAGTACCTGTTTTGGAAGTCTGGTATGGTGCTGCAAAATCACAAAGCCCTGTTTTTTAAGGGATGGTGTCCTTGAAATGCTTCAGGTAAGTGATCAGGAATACATGCTTCTCAAAAAAGAATTGGCAGATTTTATATTAGAGAACTCAAAAGTTGCTACAGATGAAAACTGAAATAATCGGGGATCGGCTATATCTTCCAGAAAATATAACTCCGGAAAAGATCTATTCATATATTGCACAATGTGCTCAGCTTGCGATGTTACTTGAAGTTTCTGCATCCCCCAAGCCCGGGAATGTAGATCGCAATCACAACTATGAAGATACCAGGTATGAACATTTTCTAGCATCAGCAGTATCAGTCCATCCTTTAGTAGAAACCGCTTCAAAGGGTAAGGGATCTGCTGGCAGATACATCAGATCTGCAGTTTATGAAAGTTCATTGTGGCAAAGAGGCGGTAACACTCATTTTGGAGCTTTTGTATTACTGATACCCCTCTCTATGGCAGCAGGTGAAATATTCGAGAGCAGACATCATTTTACTATCAATGAACTTATTTCAAGTGCCTATTCAATAGTCAAAAATACAGATGTAAATGATGCAATTGACTTTTATAGTGCATTTCGCATGGGCAAAGTGAAGGTAACTTCTATAGATAAATATGATCTTAATGATGACAGATCGATAGATGCACTCAAAAAGGACAGATCAACTCTGTTTGATCTGATGATTATCTCTAGAAACCGGGACATTATCGCTGATGAGTGGTCGAATGGATTTAAGAGATGTGGTTATTGTGCCAGTCTTATCATGGATGCACTTCAAAGATATCCTGAAGTTCTCAATGATGACAAAATCGACATAAATAATGTAGTTGTATATGCTTTTTTAAAAATACTGTCTGAAAATACTGATACCTTCATTCAGACAAAATTTGATAAAGAAACCGCAGATGCAGTATCGAGAACTGCAAAAAGTATTATTGAGATGATCGATTCTGATGGTCTTACTTTTGGGATGGTACTTCCATATATAGAGCGTTTTGATAATGACCTGATCGACAAAAAAATAAATCCGGGTTCAACGGCAGATATTGTTATTGCCGGATTGTTCATTGCTCTTATTGGAGGTCTTAGATATTGAAATCAAGTATGCACAATCCCCATTTGGCTCCTGAAAAATATGGTATAATGGATGGTATTTCCGAATGCATTGTAACAACCATCTCTTCTAAGGGACCAAATGCTGCTCCAATGGGTATTATAAAAAATTCAAACGGTATTAAGATACGTGTATTCAAAGGTTCAAAAACATATGGAAATATTATGAATTTTCCATTTCTGGCAGCAAACGTTGTTTATGATCCTAAAATATATACAATGACCACATTTTCCAATCTTGAAAGATCACAATTCGATACAATTGTTTATGAAGATGTGGAGTTTCCGGTATTAAAAGATGGGATTAGCTGGATGTTATTTGAGTGTAATAATCTGCAGAAATCTTCCCAGTCCCTGGTTGCTGATTTAATTCCTGTTAAAGCAAAATTGAGTCATATTGATGCTGTAAGGGCACCAAATAGAGGATTTAATTCTGTCCTTGAGGCCTGCATACATGCTACAAGGTATCAACTCACCGGTTCTCAAAAATATCTGGATCTCATGCAATATCATGCTGAGATCATACGCAAATGTGGAGGGAAAACCGAAAAAGAAGCACTTGACCAGTTATACAGATTTATGAAAACTAATAAATGAATAATCAAATTATACGCCGCAAACACTGATCTGCAATGAGATTGTGCTTATCTGGAATTGATTATTTTGAGCTTTAAATACTGTTAAATTTCTTATGGCAGTTGAATCTAGTTACAATATTTATAGATTTCCATTATCAACTATGCAATATAATCATGATTATCCGGAATATGGTATATCATCCCGGGATAGTTAATGCCACAGTTATTGATGAAAAAATGATCTGTGATCAAAATACATGATGCTTGAATGGGCTTTTGATCATTGATTAAAGATATGTATATGTGTACATAAAAAATTGTGGGATATAGCTTTGATACTGTTATGCATACAAAACACGTTTATAGTTCTCCGCGGCTCTGTTCAAAACCATAATTTATATATATCTTCAAAAAGCATGTGAAATATTGAAAGTATCGATACCTATGATACTTTTGATTTATTACTGTTTAAAAGAACATAGTAGGTAGGAAAATGAGCAAGGAAGAATTAATTAAAGAACTATCAGATGCCATTATCTCATGCAAAAAGGATAATGTGCTCGCAGCGGTTGAAAAGGCAAAGGACGCAGGTATGGAGCCAGCTGAAATAATAGAAAAAGGTCTTGCAGCTGGAATGAACGAAGTAGGAGTTCTTTTTGAAAGAGGAAAGCTGTTCTTGCCTCATGTAATGATGGCAGCAGATGCAATGGCCGAGGGTGTCAAATTACTTGAGAAAGATCTTGGAGCAGGAGCTACTGAAAAGAAAAAGGCTGTTATAGTCAATGGTACAGTTGAAGGAGATGTACATGACATTGGTAAGTCAATTGTTTCCACAATGCTCCAGTCAGCTGGATTTGAAGTACATGACATTGGACGTGACATGCCAACAAAATCATTCATTGACAAGATAAAAGAAGTCGATGCTGTTGTTGTAGGACTTTCTGCTCTTATGACAACTACAATGCAGGGACAGAAAGAGGTCATTGAGGCACTCAAGGAAGAAGGACTTCGTGACAAAGTTAAAGTAATGGTTGGTGGCGCTCCAGTGACACAGGCATGGGCTGACAAGATTGGTGCAGATATTTATGCTGAAAACGCCAGTGAAGCTGTAAAGCAGGTAAAAGAAATATTGAGTGTTTAAATGGGGGCATAATATAATGGCAACAGAATATGATCTAAGAATGGGTGATGGTAAACGTGTTTACCATAGTAAGAATCAGATAATGGATGATCTTGAAGCAGGTTCAGCGGATGCTGCTGATCTTGGTGAGATATCTGCACTTAGCGGTGATGAACTTGAGAAACTTGCAGAGATCATCATGACCAAATCACGTATGGTAGGAGTTGAACCAGGTAAAGAAGTTCCTGTAACCCACGATATTGGTACCCTTCGTATAGATGGTGATCAGGGTAACAGTGGTGTTGGTATCCCATCCAGCCGTATGATTGGATGTATGATGCACGAGCGTGCATTTGGTGCAGATACTATGGAACTTGGTCATATAGACTACAGTTTCAAGCCAGTAAAACCTGTAATTGCTCAGGAATGTCAGGCAATGGAAGTATGTCAGCAGAACATGATCGTTCCACTTCTCTATGGTGCTATGCCCAATATGGGACTTTATTACACCCCAGATGGCCCATTTGAGAATCCAGGTGACCTGATGAAAGCATTCAAGATTGCAGAAGCTCAGGAATCCATTGAAAAATCTGCAGATCACCTTACCCGTGACATGATATGGATTATTCAGCATATGATGAAATCCTCATCAGACGGTGTAAACTTTGATACGACCGGTGCTGCAGGTGACGGTGACATGTTTGCAACACTACATGCAGTTGAAGCACTGAGAAAAGAATTCCCTGAAATGTATATTGAATTGGGAATGGCCGGAGAATGTGTACTTGGAATGCATGGCGGTCTTGAGTACGATGGCAAGACCCTAGCAGGTCTCTGGCCACACCAGCAGGCCCCATTGGTCACAAAAGCCGGAGCAAACGTATTCGGTCCTGTTGTAAACACAAACACAAGTATGAGTTTCTCATGGAACCTTGCCCGCGCAGTAACTTTCATAAAAGCTGCAGTTGAAGCATCTGATATTCCATGTCATGTAGACATGGGAATGGGTGTTGGAGGTATCCCAATGCTGGAAACACCACCAATCGATGCAGTTTCACGTGCTAGCAAGGCAATGGTAGAAGTTGCAGGCGTCGACGGCATATAGATAGGAGTCGGCGACCCAATGGGTATGCCGATTTCCCACATAATGACCTCCGGAATGAGCGGTATCAGAGCAGCAGGGGATCTTGTTGCAAGGATGCAGTTTTCCAAGAACATGAGAATTGGTGAAGCAAAGAAATATGTAGCAGACAAACTTGGCGTTACACCACTTGATCTGAGTGATGAATTTGCAATGAGAGAGATCAGAGAGGATCTCGGAATTGGTGTAATCACATCTGTAACCGGTGCTCCAAAGGGAATTGCAGCAAAAATGAATATTGAGAAAGCACTCGATATCAAAATCAATTCCTGTGAGAAATTCAGAAATCAGGTCTAATCCTGTTTTCTTTTTTTATTCTTATCGCCGGCCAGTATTTGTATCACAAAAATTAACCGGTGATAATTTATTTTTTTAATATCTTATTTGAATTAACTGATAACAATTAATTTATACTTATTAAAATGTTAATTTGATATTAATATATAGTAATTATCATTATATTGCAATCTATCTGTAACTATTATCTATAATTTGAATACAGATAAGCATCAATTGATAGTAATGAATAATTTTTATTAATAATTTGCAGATAGATTTTTTACTGTATTTTGCCCTTTTCCATTTTATGTTTATGCAGTGCGACCTCTATGGAAGTACGCAATTCTGACTCTTTAAATGGTTTCAGTATGTATCCGTAAGGTTCTGTTTTTTTTGCTCTTTCCAGTATTTCCTCATCTGAATATGCTGTCAGATAGATCACAGGAATGTCAAATTTATCTCTGATCTGGCTTGCCGCTTCCACACCGTCCATTTCTCCTTTTAATCTGATATCCATGAGGACCAGGTCTGGAAATGTGATCTCCGCTTTTTCTATTGCCTCTTTTCCGGTGGATGCTATTCCAGGGACGATATATCCGATGTTCCTGAGTTTTTTTTTAATATTTAGAGCAATAATATTTTCATCTTCAACAATCAGAATTTTGGTTTTATCCATATTTTGCACCTATCTGTATCCCTTTTGATATTGTTTATAAAAATCTTTTCCTTTGAAATTCACATAATTTATTTCTGGTCTTATCTTCAATCATTCTTTTTTCCATAATGTTTGTAAAAAGCCATCTTTATATTTGTCCGAAGATCATTTTCAGTGAAAGGTTTCAGTATGTATCCGTAAGGTTCTGTTTTTTTTGCTCTTTCCAGTATTTCCTCATCTGAATATGCTGTCAGATAGATCACAGGAATGTCAAATTTATCTCTGATCTGACTGGCTGCTTCCACTCCGTCGATTTGTCCTTTTAGGCGTATATCCATCAGGATGAGGTCTGGCATAGTTGAATATGTTTTACTGACTGCTTCCTCTCCACTGGAAACAATTGCTGTAACGGTATATCCCATTTTTTCCAGCTTATCTTTGATTCTTAAACCTATTATATTCTCATCTTCAGCCACAATAATTTTATTTCTATCCATTGACATTCCTTTTTTCACCTTTAAAATCTTATTTCGAATCTAGCTCCTGCTGAATTATCAAGTTTGATATTTCCACCAATCTGATTTACAAGAGTTGTTACTAGCTGAAGACCAAGGGATTCGGTGTTTTGAATATCTATGTTTTGAGGAATTCCCTTTCCAGTGTCATGCACAATAAGAACATGATTATTCTCATTTTTATCGAAATACAGTACTATATTGATCATGCCATCATCAATATCTGAAAATGCATGCTTTAAGGAGTTTGAGATCAATTCGTTTATGATTATTCCCAGTGGAATGGCAGTATCCATCTCCAGGAAAATATCTTCAAGTTCAAGATTCAATTTTATATTATCTGTATTAACTCTGTATGACTGAAAAAGACTATATGTAAGGTTTTGGATGTAGTCTGTAAAATTGACATATTCTATGTCCTTTGACTGATGCAGCTCTTCATGAATAAGAGCCATTGATACAACTCTGTTCTGGCTGTTCTGGAATGCTTCTATTACTTTTGGGTCAGTGAAGTTATCTGCTTCCAGATCAAGAAGACTGGAAATCACCTGAAGATTATTCTTTATTCGGTGGTGAATTTCCTTCTTTCGTATTTCTTCTGCATGAAGTAAAGCTTCTTGAGCCTTTTTTCTATCAGTTATATCAAATATTATTCCCTGAAGTTGAATCAGCTTTCCTTCTGGAGAGCATTTGATGAAAGTTCTTTCATCAATCCACCTGATGTCACCATCTTTTGTCAAAATTCGATATTCATTTGTGAATTCAGTAAGTCTGCTCTTACAGCTTTTTGATAGCTGGGACCTGACTCTTGTGATATCATCTGGGTGCAGAATGTCTCCGTATGTTAATTTACCGGATTCAAAGTCTTTTTTAGAATATCCAAATTGTGAAATATTATCCGAGACAAATTCAACAGGCCAGTTATTTTCAGGATTCCACTTGAAAACAATAACCGGGCTTCTGTCAATTATCTTCTCCATCTCTTCTTTGAGCTTATTTGATCTTTCCAATTGCTGTGCATAATTTTGAAGGGAGATTTCTGCCATTTCCCTTTCCATGGTCATCCTTCTAAGTGAAAGCCTTGCTTCTTCGATTCCATCGGTTAGTTTTTTAAAATCACCATTTCCCTCTACCCGGATGCCTCTTTTGAAGTTGTTTTTCTGAAAAGCAACAAGTACCGCATTTGAATCATCAATAATGTTGTTAAGTTCAATTGCAAAACAGTCGAGTGTGTTTCCAAGCTGTTTAAATTCTCCCTGAACATCCATCTGTACCCTTGATCCAAGTTTTCCATCTGCCAGTGCATTTGTCACTCTAACAGTTTCTCTGATCGGAGATATCACTGCATCCAGTATTTCATTTAATCCATCGGGAATTTCTTTAAAATCTGGATCTACATTGTTATCTGCTCTTGTATCCAGTTTTCCTCTAACTACATCATCTGCTACGCGTCTAAAACCAGAAACAATCTGGTCAATGGAATCTGTGAAAGAATTTGCGATTATATATGCTATGATACTCATAAATATAATCGCAATGGAGGAAATCAATAGCATCCTGTTTCTTAGATCAGTTACACCTGCAAGCATTTCATCTAATGGTACTGTCAGTATGAATGAAAAATTGCCAGTTTCAACAGGTTCATAGAACATAATCACTTCTTTACCAGTTGTTGGATCTATTGTTTCTATATATCCACCCTTTCCCTGCCGGATGTCATCTGCCATTTCTGAAATCTCTGGAATATCGAAATCATATAATGTCCTGCTACCAATCCATTCTTTATTTTCGGGATGTGAAAGCAATGTAGCTGTCTTATCTGTCATTATTGCATAACCACTGTCAAATATCCGGATCGAGCTGACAACATCATCTATGTACTCCAGAGAAACATCCACTCCTCCAATTCCTATGAACTCATAATCTTTGAATATCGGGGTAACGAAACTGACGATAAATGCACCTTCATAGTAGTATGCTTCAGTGATAACCTCATCCTGTAGCTGTTTTGGAAGCTGATAATAATCTGCAGTTTCATAATCTATCAGTGGATCCAGTCTGACAGGTCCATTGATTTTGTTCCAGTAGGGGATGAATCTTCCTGTTGAATCATGGCCTGTTGTATTGATGAATTCATTATCCTTCCCATCAAATGCATCGGGTTCATAGCAGACATAAGTGCCTATTAAACTTGGATTTTCAATTAGCAGATTTTCCAATATTGAATTCACCTCATCACGGCTGGACGATTTATAAACACTCATAGAATGGGCAATGGTACTGCCAATAGCTTGATGGGAACTCATGTCAGAATCAAACTGGTTTGCATAATTATTTGCAGTCTCTATTGATTGCATGTATGCAAGGTTAGCTTCCTGTGAGGTCACAGTCGATATAATTATCGCAGTTGATATTGTCATTATCAGAATGATACCAACTACAATATACAGAACCAGTTTTAACTTTAAATTCAAATTTTTGTCCAGCATGAGATCAACGTTTTAATTATTAATAAATAGTTTTTGTAATGATTGATAGCAGATGAAATCCGATGCAATTGGCATTTTATAATTATTATCTTATATGTGGTCTGGAATGAACTACAGATATTAACATATATATACGATATGATTTGATATCATATCCTATCATTGTTCAGAAAATTTATTTTCTCATAGCAGGAGTGCTATATCATAATGTATTTCTCTATGAAAAAGCGAATAGATCATGACAACAGTATTTACAGAATACAATTATATGATGTCTATTGAATATATTTGTTACAGATATTGACCTCTATATGTACCTCTTAATTAAATCTATTCTTCAGGAAGAATTTGATGAATGAATTTATGAAAATGGCAGTTAAAGAAGCAAGGGAAGGGATGAATAAAAATCATGGTGGACCCTTTGGTTGTGTTATTGTAAAAAAAGGCATTTTAGTTGCCAGGACTCATAACCGGGTACTGGAAACAAATGATCCAACTGCACATGCAGAGATACTTGCCATAAGGGAAGCTTCAGCAATTTTAAAAAGCTTTGATCTATCCGATTGTGAAATATATTCCACATCTCAACCATGTCCTATGTGTTACTCTGCTATTCACTGGGCCAGGATTAAAAAACTATACTTTGGCACTACAAAAGATGATGTCTCAGCTATTGGTTTTGATGATAGTTTCATCTATGATGTCATCAAAGGTAATGCTGTTGTTCAGCAGTTTGATGCTATAAATATTGACAGGGATGAGTGCCAGGGCCTTTTGAATGAATGGATAGAAAAACCTGATAAAAAAATGTATTGAAGAAGGAATTTAATATTATTAGTAAATGGAGCAGATTTATACTGCAGTCCATCCTCCATCAACACATATATGCTGTCCTGTTACATAGCTGGAACCCTCAGATGCAAGATATATTAACAGGCCGTTTAGTTCACCCGGTTTACCGATTCTTTTCATTGGACACCTTGACTGGATAAAATTCTGGAATGCTTCGTCTGAAATGAGGTCTTCTGTCATTTCAGATTCAAAAAACCCCGGTCCTATGGCATTGACAGTGATGCCATGTTTTGCCCATTCAGCTGCCAGTGCTTTTGTAAGATTAACTTCGCCACCCTTTGATGCATGATATGGGGATACATTATATTGTGTATTTCCAGCTACTCCATATATTGAAGTTATGTTAATGATTCTTCCGTAATTATGTTCTTTCATCTTTCTGGCAACGTGTTTTGCAAAGAAAAATACACCTCTGAGATTGGTATTGAGCACTTTATCCCATTCATCACCGGTTATGTCCTCAGCAGGAGAAAAAGAAGCAGTTCCTGCATTATTTACCAGAATATCTACTTTCCCAAATTCCTTGACAGTACTTTCAACTACATTTATTACTTCATCTTCATTCAATACATCACATTTTACAGGAAGACATTTCACACCCGTCTCTTCCAGTTTTTCTTTAACTTCTTCCAATCTTTCAATCCTTCGTGCTGCAATAGTAATATTTGCTCCGGCATTAGCCAGCGCTTCAGCAAACTGCACTCCCAACCCGCTGGATGCACCTGTTACAATTGCAACTTTACCACTTAGATCAAACAAATCGCTTACCATTATTCTTGCCCCCGTACTCTAAGTTGTTGATATTTTTTTATTTCTACCAATAGCTGGAAAACACTATCCAGTAGATAATTGGGTGGAACGTAAAAGTTTTCACAATATTTGTATGTCAAGAAATATTAATGCAATATTTCATGAATTCAATCTTGCCTTCAACTATTATTCCCCGTATTATAAAGTAGAATTTTTACATATATAGCTATCCGTAGCTTACAGGTCGATTATTGTGACTTTCCTGGTGATAGTATAATAGTGTATAATTGTATATTACGTTTATACCAATTTCATAACTTTTAAGATAAACATATATTTACAGTTAGGTGAAACTCCCATCAAATCTTCGATTTAATTCGATGCTAAAGACACCGGGGTTTTACGCTTTGACTATGAGGATTTTGCTTAGCTTGCCGTAAAGTAATCTCTGCACAAAAAACACATATACTATCCCATTGTAAAAAGGTCCAGAATACTTTATCCAGCAAAATGTTTATCTAAAGTACATTGTTTACTTTTAATTTTTAATGATAAAAAGGACTGTCCAATGATGAATAAAAGAGATGACCTGGTTCATATTTTACATGATACTCGCTTAAACATGGTTTTATCATGGACTATTGTACTGGTACTGATGCTCTTAGCAATTGTAAATTTTTTTAATGGTCGTTATGCATGGACAATTTTGATCATCTCTGTAGTAATTATAATTATCTTACCAGGATTATTCTTTTGCAAACCATCGGTGATGCCGTCCTGGTTCCTATTGCTTCTTGTATTGATCCCTATTATTGGAAGTACAACAGCCTACCATTTTTTCCTGACAGGAATCCCTGTGTATATTTCAGTTGCTACGATCTCACTTTTAATTGTAGCTGAAATAAACTGGTTCACTTCAGTGAGAATGAATCCAAAGTTTGCAATTTTACTCGTGATAATTACAACACTTGCTGTTACAGGTATGTGGTATTTCCTGAGATGGATGCTGGACATAACTATTGGGACTACATTTCTTCTTGATGGCCGTCCAGTGGATGTGATCAATGCTGCAGTAATGTATGAATTCATTTATGCACTGATTGCTGGTATTATTGCAGGCATTCTGTTTGGATGGTATTTCAAATCCATGGTAAAGAAAGGACCTTCCAGCGTCATGTTTCCAGATAGGGATATGGATGTATATCAGGAATACACCTATTCAAAGCCTCCGAAGGTTATTAGAAAATTACTGGGCTTATCGATCCAGAAACAAAAGATGATAACCAGGCTTTTACAGGCATGTCTTGTAATATTGTTCATAATTGGTGTGATTTCAAGGGATCTGCATATATTGCTAAATGCAGTTCTAGCATTGTTCATCACTTTTTTGCCTGCATTGATGAAACATAGATATAATCTTCATCTTGATCCATCACTAACTTTGTGGATAACTCTTGCAGTATTCCTTGATGCTCTTGGTACCTTTGGATTATATGAAGCCATTGCCAGATGGGATCACCTGACCCATGCTGTATCATCAAGTATAATTGCAGCTGCAGGATATGTAATTGTAAGGGCTATTGATATCTATAATCCGGAAATCCATATACCTCCAAGAATGATGTTTGTATTCATCCTCCTGTTTATCCTTTCAGCAGGCGTGATCTGGGAGATCCTGGAATTCATAACTGACGAACTGGCATTGATGATTGGAATAGATGCTGTTCTTGTACAGTATGGTATTCATGATACAATGGGTGATATGCTATTCAATTTGATAGGAGCAATTATAGTGGCCTTCTGGGGAACCTTCTATCTAAATGATATATCCTACAGAATCGCAGAAATATTTGAGCAAAGATCAGATAACAAAAAATAAAAGGTTATTCCCTTTTAAATCCAGATACTGTGAATATTTTTGGTAAAAATAGAGTTTTGATTATTTACTGAATAAACCGCATAAACTAAATCTATGTCAGAGGAATAGATGCCTGACTTGATTAAATTAATATCATGATCTATATTTGATGCGTAACTTGATATGTGTTCTAAAAATAGTGACACAATCTAAAGGCAAAAGTTGAATTGGATATTTTATAAGATATTCAGATATTGTAGCATTTGAAATTACTAATATCTGTGTTCCTACAAATGTTTATGCTTAATGGGCTTATGCTGGAGAATACAGTTTAATTAAGTTTATATATACATTTTCTGATATAGTATTGGATGTATACTCATCTAAAGAAGAGTATCTATAAAATTATAGAGCCGGAAGCTGAACAGAACAAACCAGGTCATTTTTTCAATTTATTTATAATCATACTTATTACTTTAAATGTAATTGCAGTTATCCTAGAGTCTGTTAAATGGCTTGCAGTCCCTTATGGGACTTTTTTTTTAAATTTTGAACTTATTTCTGTCCTGATATTCACAGTTGAATATTTATTTCGGGTATGGACATGTACTGAAAATCCAAAGTTTTCTCATCCTGTCAAGGGAAGAATAAAATATGCATTTTCATTTCTTGCCCTGACAGACTTGATCGCAATATTGCCATATTATCTGCCTCTTTTGTTCCCTGTAGATATGAGATTTGTTAGAGCTTTCAGGCTACTTAGAATATTCAGATTGCTAAAACTGGCCCGGTACACCTGTGCCCTGGGCATACTGTCACGGGGAGTTACCAGGCACAAGGATGTTTTTGGGATCATTTTTTTCATATTGATTCTTCTTTTAATTATTTCATCAAGTATCATGTATTTCTTTGAAAGTACGGCTCAACCCCATCTTTTTTCCAGTATACCCATGACTATGTGGTGGGCAATAGCGACTGTAACAACTGTAGGTTACGGAGATGTTTATCCTGTCACTATGATGGGTAAGCTGTTTGGGTCAATTATAGCTCTCATTGCAATCGGTATTTTTGCTCTGCCTGCAGGGGTTCTTGCATCAGCTTTTATGGAAGAGTTCAATCATATGAAGAATTGTTCTAAGCCATTAAACCAAGAAAACGCAAAAGAAATTCTGGATAAATTGGAATACATGGTTAAACTTCGCAATGAGAATATCTTAAACGATAAAGAAATAGTTGATATCATAAGAAGGACCCTTAAATAAGGCTTTATTCTCAATTAGAAACAACTACTTTTGATAAAGAATATTTGTTCTTATCTCAGTTACGGTTAAAATTAAATCAAAGAGAGCAACAACTTTATTTATAAACAGATTCCATAATTTTTGGTGAATATTATGACACAAAATTTCTATGATAACATGGAAGTCATCAATTCTTTTGAAAAAGATGGGTTCAAGATCGAAGTGCTTGAATATCAGAAATTAAAGGGAAGCAAGCATCACAACATCGCAAAAAAATTGTATTATATTCATAAAGCAGGTATGTCACTTAAGCAGGTAAAAGTATCTCTTGAAGATAGAGGTCTTATAATTGAAAGCGGTAACCTGAACTTCCACAAGGGGAACATTGAAATGGCTTCCCAGATCGGTGGTGTTGGAGGCCTTGCAAAGAAAATGATCAAAAGCAAACTGAATCAGGAAGCAATGTTCAAGCCCCTTTACAAAGGCACTGGCGAGGTATTTCTTGAACCAAGCTTTGGTCATTTTATAATATATGAACTGGATGATGAATCGATTATTGTTGACAAGGGATTGTTTTATTGCTGTGAAGAAGGAATTGATGTAGGCGTTGAATCCATGAAATCCATCTCTGCGGGAATGTTCGGTGGCGAAGGCTGGTTCCAGACCAAAATATCCGGCACAGGTACATGTGTTCTTTCAATACCGGTTCCTTTTGGAGAAGTCCTTAAGTATGAACTGAACAATGAGAAACTGCAGGTAGATGGCACCTTTGCTTTATTGAGAACTTCAGGTATCAAATATAGTGTCAAAAGATCTTCTACAAACCTGGTCGGAACACTTACTGGTGGAGAAGGAATGTTGCAGACATTTGAAGGCACAGGTAAAGTTTGGCTGGCGCCTACTGAACCTATATATAAATATTTGACACTTGGAACTTCCGGAGTCCCGATCAATTATACAAAGACTGAATAATGAACAATATGTCAATAAAATTATCAAGATCAGGGGTATTGAATCATATATCTTTTTTTGATAATTTCAAAAAAGCGGAAGTTATGGTCTTGTATCGATTACTGGTGTATAATCTAGAAAATCAAGATATTTAACTCCGGTTCTCTTACCTTTTTTTGGTTAGCTTCACAAAAGCTATCTAATTGTAGTTGTAGTAATTCCTGTAGAACTTCTGGATACAAATACCACTTTAATTTTCCCTGCCTACTTTTAAAGATGATATCATATCTTGTATAACAGCATTACACTCAAAAATAACAATTAATCAGTATAAATTGAAATAAGTTGCTTTTATTATATTATTGGTAGAAATTGACTTTAAAAACTATTGATTAGACAAATAAATTCGAATAAAACTTTTTATGCAGTAAATTTATATTCGTTGTGGTACTTATACTATAATATAAGCTTATTTTACTTTTTTAAGTAAATAAGGAATTGAGCTTATTTTGATATATAAATGGAGGTTAATAATATGGAGGGTAAAAGTACAGTAGATCTGATTTTTCTGGCACTGTTGATAATAGGTGGTCTCAACTGGGGTTTGGTCGGAGTCTTTAATTTTAATCTTGTTGAAGCACTGTTTGGAGCATGGCCGGTTGTTGAAAGGGCTGTGTATACTATAGTAGGAATTGCTGCATTATATACTATCTATTATATCACCAGGAAATAATTAAAACCAGGATGATAGTAATTTGAAATAAGCAAGGATATATTAGATTTGGTAAGATCCTTCAGAATTTGTAAAAAACCTATTTCAAGTGGTTTTGCCAGTATTGTGAAGGATTTTTTGAATTTTTCAACATCTTTTATTTGGTTAATTATCTTTATGTATAAGAGTCAATTACTCCTCCCTGACGAAAGAAGACTCCTGCTCTTAATTTGAACGGATAATTCAGGTCTATTCTGACCGAAATATTCAACTGGAAATTTCTTACTAAAAATAAAAAGCACCTGTAAAAATAATCATCATTGACCTAAATTATTATACCCTGTTGAACGCAGTTTTCGGGTTAGATTATCTCTAAATTTTAAGGTCTTTAGGAGTTTCTCACCAGCTTTGCTTGCTTTTTCCATAGCGATTTGATCGCTTACAGCTTCTCCTGGTGAGAACAGATTTAATATTTTTGCTGTGCTTACAACTCTGTAACCCAGAGCTTCCAGTGGCTTTTCCATTACTTCAGCGGTATAGCCCATATCAGCCGCATTATTCTGTTCACAAACAGCAACTACAACGGCATATTTAATTCCCAGTATTTCATTTATTCCCATCCAGACAGAACGGTCACCCTCATCAAAAGCTTCGAAACAATAGCATCGATCTATAAAAGTTTTCATGTCTCCTGATACATTATAAAAGTATGTTGGAGAACCTAAAACGATAGCATCAGCTTCTAAAATTTTAGGATATATATCCTGCATATCATCATCAACTATACACCTGAATGTATCCTGGCAACCATCGCATCCATTACAGTCATTTATATTGTAGTCGCCCAGAAAAACCAGTTTAGTATCAATACCATTTTCTTCAAAAGGCTTTAAAGCTTCTTTCACCAGTGCAGAAGTATTTCCATTTTTCCTTTGACTTCCAACAACACCCAGAACTTTCACATGAATCCCTCAATATCATTTAATTGCATTTATTATAGTTATAATAGTAAATGCAGAACTTTGGTTTACTGCTCTTTACTGATACATCGCCATTTATTATAACATAACCCCTCTAAAATATCTGTCTCATACTGTATCTGGAACTGTTTTACATTTCAAAGACATTACTCGGATTCGTTGACGCTGTCATCTATACTATTCTACATATCTTCCATTAATCAGAAAGAATCAGAATATATATGACTAGAATCACATTTTATTGTGAACGCACATGTAATAATTATCAAAGATGCAGTAAGTGATCAGGAATTTAATCTAAAAAATAATAGATAAAAAAGTGGAATAAAAAGAAATCAGCCTTCTTCAAGGCTTGCTATGTCTTTTTCTTCACTGAAAAAGTACTCTTTAAATTCCTTAGCAAAATTTCCATCATTTTGCCTGATCCATTCTATGAGCATAGCTGCATGTTCTTTTTCTTCATTTGCATTATGTATCAGAATTTTTTTCAGGTTCTCATCTGTGCAGGCATCTGCCCTCTGGTTATACCAGTCAACAGCTTCCAATTCTTCCTTAAGAGAATCAATTGCTCTTTTAAGATCAAGAGTTTTTTCTGACAACTTACTTCTTTCTTCGTGAATCATATTATCACCTATGCATATGTATGTTATTTTGGTATATAAATTTTGGAGAAATAGAAGATGTAATTTATAGGTTTGCAGCTATTTATCGACGTTATCCATTTTTAAGTTGATGATTAATTTAATATACCACTTTAAATTTAGTTTTCAACGGACATATTTGACAGCCTGAAATAAATTAATATTTGAATTAATACCTTTAATATTGAAATGGAGGAAATTGTGATGTGTAATGTAAGGTTGAGCTGGAAGATCAAATGGAATAATGCATTACTTGGAAAAACAAAAGATTTTGTGTTCTTAGACCGAATAAAGTACTTCTTGCGTGATGATCTGAATATGGAGTATCTCAAAGAAAATGATCACCATACAACAGATGATCGGGGACAGATCAAGTACTATGATATTGTAGTCGATGGAAAAGTCTATAAAAATGGTGCATGGTCTTATATGGATTATCAAACCTATTCAAAAGATTATAGTAATTACATTGCATTTGATGAAGATGTTTACATGTCAACTTAAAAGCACAAACTAGATTTAAAATCAGCTAATTCAGTCAACAAATTCTCTTATTTTTCATTTATACAAACAATTTCTCATTCCTATTTTATAGATTTCTACTAAAGATTGTTTTATCATGCTTTCTGAAAAACACTCAGTGTTCATATAGACATTAGGATTATAGCGATCAGGGCAGCTATTACTCCTATCCACTGACGCGGAGCAAGCTGCTCTGCCAATAATATACATGCCAGCATTACTGTAACTGCAGGACTCAGTGAGGATAGGATTGTGGCAACATCCAATCGCCCAGCTTCTGAAGCCAGAGCAAAAAAAGTGACACCCCCAGTGTTGAATAACCCTGCAAGGATAACTACAAGAACCACATTGCTTGTGGGCTTACTGACGGTATTTGTTAGCATTATGAATCCTGTGAGCATGATAAATGCTGTAATTCTTGAAACCGTCAATGGCCAGTAAATTGCAGTTGCACTGAAATTATCAATGGAGATAAAGAACAGACCAAACAATATTCCTGCAAGTAACGGATATTCCAAATCTTTTGCCTTTAACTTTGGTCCAACATTCATGTTAACAATAAACCATATTCCAATAAATGCAAAGATAAAGCCAGTGATCTTAAATAAAGATGGGATACCTTCATTTAGAGATGAATATACTACCGGTATGATCACTGATATTACTGCAGCCAGGGGAGCAACTATACCCATTTTTCCTTTGGCCAGGCCTATATATAATGCTATCAAGCCGGCAGCTCCAAAAAATCCTGCAAAAGCACCCCATATCAGATTGTCCATTGAAGGTATATTTTCTGAAAATACAAATGCAAGAATTGGGAATGTAAAGATCCCCATAATTTGTGTGACCAGAACCACAGAATAAGCACTTGTATGTCTGGTAGCACACCCTCCTATAAAATCCCCTGCACCCCATGATAATGCGCATGCAAGTCCGAAAAGTATTGCAAGGGTTTCTACAGGTATCATTTTATTTCTCCGGTAATTTTAAAATCAGTCAATTAAAATAGTTTACTTTTTATTTATCTGTAGACGATAACTTGAAGTAGTGTTCATATAAAAGTATTTCAATCTATGCAGACTAACTTCTTACATCTATAACTTTATACACCTTAATGATTGTTCTAAGAGGCATTTTATGGCAGATATGACGCTAAGACAAAGATTTTTGGATTCTCTGATGGGAAAAGATGTTGATAAAGTTCCAGCATGTTCAGTAACTCAGACTGGAACAGTTGAATTGATGGATGCCACCGGTGTCTTTTGGCCTGATGCACACTATGATGCTGAGATGATGGCAACTCTTGCAATTGGTGGATATGAGATCGCAGGTCTGGAAGCAGTAAGGTATCCTTTTGATGGAACTGCTGTTGCTCAAACGCTTGGCTGTGCTATCAAAGAGGGAACACTTGACTCTCAGCCATCAGTTCTCAAGGGTCCATGTGAAATTAAAGAGGATGCGCTGGAATATATCATTCCTGATAATTTTATGGAATCTGACCGCATTGTCACAATACTGGATGCTACAGAGATTGTCAGGGAAAAGGTGGGGGATGATGTGCCTGTTATTGCGGGAATGGCTGGTCCTGCTGCCATAGCTTCATTTCTTTTGAGTGCGAAGAATTACCTGATGTGGTCCATTACAAATCCGGAGATTATAGAACGAGTTGTTAAAATTGGGGTAGAGGTATGTACGGATTATTCAAACGCTCTTTTTGAAAGAGGTGCAGACGTGATATGTATGCCAGATTCAGAAGCAGGTCCCGATCTGTTACCCCCAGCCATTTTTGAATCTCTGTTCCTGCCAGAATATAAGAAATTATGTGGCAATACATCTGGTCCCATGATATTGCATATGTGTGGAGATGCTACTGCAATCCTTGATCCGATGGCAAATTCAGGATTTGAAGGTTTGAGTATTGAAGAAAAAGTGAATCTAAAATATGCTAAAGATGTCATAGGGAACAGAGCCTGTCTTATAGGCAATGTAGCTCCTGTAGATATTCTCCTATCATCAAGTCCTACAGAAGTGAAAGAGCAGGCCAGGGCGTGTATAGAAAACGGTGTGAACATTCTTGCACCAGGTTGTGGACTTGCACCACATACACCTACCAGAAACCTGAAAGCTATGGTAAGTGCACGGGATGAATATTATGGATGACCGGGCCATGAGATATGTCTTCCGGATAATAGTTAAATGAGATTTCCTGGAGATCCTTAGGTACTGTATGGTTGATATGGAGCAATTCCAGTTTTTGTTGCTTGTTTAAAGTACAGGAACTGGAATTTATCAGTTAAAAAAAGTGTGAAAATATTTTATTATCAAAGATCCTTCATAAGAAAATGTGAAACGACTTGCCAGAACAGTGATGAAGTAAAAAAAATAAATAAAATTTCCTGAAGAGTTAGGAAACTTTTTTTATTCTTTTTTCTCAGGTTCAGGGGATTCTTCAGCCTTTTCAGCATCTTCCCGGGTAATGCTTGCAATGAGACAGCCTCTTGCAATTGCATAGATTGGATCTTTGGTACCTGATGTTGAATATTGACTCTTTTTCACATTGGAGATGTTGATTGAAAGGTTTGCTTCAGAAATTCTTTTTTCAAACATTTCCATGAATCCTTTTGCACGGCTGCTGCCCCCAGCAATCGCAACCGGGAACTCTGCATCAGGTGGAGCTGCTTCTTCAAGTTTTCTTTTAAGATTTGAAATAATGTATGTTACCAATGCATCATAGTAAAGAGCAATTGCACCCTGAATACTTCCAATTTCATAATCTGAATTGAATGTAAAATCATTTTCTTTTATTGCAGTAACCCTTTCAATAGAAACACCGGTTGCACTGGCAACCTGTTCATCAATCCAGTCACCGCCGCGTGCAATACTAAATGACACAATAGGGGTTGCAAGATAGGCAACTGTTATGTTGGTCATTCCTGCACCAACACTTATACCCACACCTGTGAAATTATGGTCGCCAAGTTCTGAATAGACAACTGCCAATCCTTCGTCTATTAGATTTGTATTGTATCCCAACCTTTTTGCCAGGGCTTCGACAGTTTTACTGTGATATAATACGTTTATATTACTATCAACAGGACTTGCTGGAACAGAAATGCTTAAAATCTCGCCTTCATTTTCTGTTTTATCCAAAACCCTTTCAATAATCAATTTGATCATTGGAATAGATTCTTTCTCATCGGGGCTGATAATCCCTTGTTTCATTGGCCTTCTTATTGGTTTGTTGAATACATTTGCAAATTTAAATGCATCCTCTCCAAGAACATTGATTGTATTGTTCTGGTGTGTATAAAGTATTTTAGAGGTATCCAGCATATTCTGTGCTAAATCACCTGCTTCCATTTTCAAAAAAGCATTTCTCTGCTGTGCAAATGAAATGGATTGACCTTTTCCTTTTTCCGAGCATATTATGTTCATTGTTCCTACATCAAGTCCTTTTGCCATATCTATTTCCTCTTGGAATTGAATTTGTTTTTAAACTTATTTATAAATTTTTTATTTTGATTTTCTGAGTTCTTCTTCATAGTTTCACTCAGCATTTTTGAAGTGATATCAAGAGCGTAATCGTTAGTATTGACTTTTCCTGTAAGAGTGTTCTGTAAGCCTTTAGCTTCCAAAATGCTATCCTGAATCTCAATTTTTTCCTGCTGAGATTCTGTAAACGTTTTGGAAAGTCTAAAATCCGATTTATCATCTTTCACATCTAAATTGAATGCAGAAAAATTACTATTATTCGAATAAGCCTGACTCAATGTTTTTTCCACTTCTTTTTCAATGTCTTCCACATTATATTGTTTAGATGAAGCTTTTTCACCAAAATTGGTAGAATTTTCTTCTATAACCTTTAAGACAGCATTGCCAAATGCATTACCAGATAGAAGACATATTCCGGAAGCATACAGAAAAGACAGGTAAGTAACATATGGATATATCCAATTATTTTCAAAAATGGTGATAAAGTAAATCACACCGGAAATTGAAAGCACAAAACCCAGCACCATAATCCAATTACTATAGAATCCATATGGTCTGCGCTGCCTTATCATAAGGTTTATTCCCAACAGGATAAAACACAGTCCGATACCCAGAAGACTGTAGGTGGTAATAATTTCTAGAGGATCAGAGGTCCACATAAGGTTGACAAATATTCCAAACCCGATTCCAGCAATTGAAAGAATGAGACCAGACAAAAACACCATTGATCCAAAATAGTATCTGAGTTTTGATTCCATGGTTGCAATAGGAACTATGTTTCTTAAATAAGTTTCGTATTTTAAGTACAAGGCTTATTCTAAAGGCCCTCAGAAGCCTTCTACGTGACGAAATTACTCCTTCACATAATATGCTGCTTTTCTGAATCTCATTGAATTCATGTAAATTTGGAATCTTATACACATGTTATCTTTTTTTATGCAAAAGCAATTTCCATTCGCAAGAATGATTTAAATAAATAAAAATATCATATTTTTTTTATTAATTAAGCTCAATAAAAATCAAGTACAAAAAGTTAAAGATAACTTATTTTAAAATTCAAAATATCTAACATCACCCTAATTATAAATTAATATTAATAGTTGGGTTTTCAAGATATCTATATCCAAAAAAAATGCGGGGGGAGGGATTCGAACCCTCGAACTTCTACAAGACTAGGCTCTGAACCTAGCGCCTTTGACCTGGCTGGGCAACCCCCGCAGAGATGGATGAAAATTGATCTATTATTTGGAGTTGCCTTTTCTAATTACAATCAATGTTCTTAAAATTTTTGCTCAGGAGTTGAATGCGTGGTTCAACTCATGAGTCTGAGTATAAGGGCTTTTTGTGCATGGAGCCTGTTCTCTGCCTGATCGAAAATGACAGAATGCGGGCCTTCCATGACATCCTCTGTTATTTCCTCGCCTCTGTGTGCAGGCAGGCAGTGCATTACTATAACGTCATTTTTTGCAATGTTGACAAGATCTGAATTGATCTGGTACTCTGCCAGGTCCTTCAGACGTTTTTCTCTTTCACTTTCCTCACCCATGGATATCCACACATCGGTATACAGGATATCTGCATTCTCTGCAGCCTCCTGTGTACTGCGTGTTATTGTGACATTTGCGCCAATTTCCCTTGCCATCTCAAGAATCTGACTGTCCGGGTCATACCCTTCAGGGCAGGCAACAGCAATATCTATGCCAAGAAGTGCACATCCAAGAATGCTGGAGTTGCATACATTGTTTCCGTCCCCGATCCATGCAAACTTAAGACCTTCAAATCTGTTCTTATATTCTTTTATGGTGAGCAGATCTGCAAGTATCTGACATGGATGCTCAAGATCAGATAATGCATTGATAACCGGTACAGTTGAATATCTGGCAAGTTGCTCAATGGTCTCATGGCTGTTAACCCTGGCACATATTCCATGTACGTATCTGGAGAGAACTTTTGCAGTATCAGCTATAGATTCCCCTCTTCCGATCTGTATATCGTTGTAATTGAGGTAGAGTGAATGTCCTCCCAGGTCACTCATGGCGACTTCAAAAGAAACCCTTGTTCTTGTGGATGACTTTTCAAAGATCATGGCCAGACTTTTATTCTTGAGGAGATCTGTGGCCTTTCCTCTCATTCTTTTTTCTTTATGGTCCTCTGCAACTTCAAGGATGTCAATGATCTCTTCTGCAGAAAGATCAGCCATAGATACCAGATGTTTCATACTATCAACTCAATAAATATTATTAAATATTTTAACTGCTGCGCAGACTGTTCATATGATCTATTCTTTTCTGAATAAGCTCAGCTGTGCCAATATCCTTGCGTGAATATATTCTTCCGCCTATATTACTTAATGCATTACTGGCAATCTGTTCAGCTTCTTTTATCGTATCCGCAACACCAACAACTGCAATTGCTCTGGACCCTGTGGTATATACCTTCCCGTCCTTTTCATATACACTTGAATAAAAAAGCAATGCATCCCTTATATTGCCTATTGAAATATCGGTGTCCTTTACAGGGTTGTCAGGATATCCTTCAGGAACTGCATATTTGCATACAGTTGCCTTTTTTGCAAAGGTTACATCAATTTCTTCCAGATTCCCATTTACAATCGCTGAAGCAATGTCAATGAAATCTGTTTGAAGAAGCGGCAGTATGTTCATTGCCTCAGGATCCCCGAAACGGGCATTGAATTCAATGACCTTTGGACCATCTCTGGTCAATATGAATTGTCCGTACAGTATCCCTCTGTAAGGAGTTGAAGTTTCTTTTATGAGGGCTTCAACAGTGTTTATCATGATGTCTTTTGCTGTATCCAGATCCTTCTGTGTTATAAATGGAAGCAGGTCAGACGGACTGCTGTAGGATCCCATCCCTCCGGTATTTGGTCCGGTATCGCCATCAAAGGCACGCTTGTGGTCCTGAACTGTAGGGGAGAATGCCAGTGTCTTTCCGTCTGTAAATGCTTGGAGAGTGAATTCCTCGCCAATCAGTTTTTCCTCAATGACCACAGTTCCATGTTCCAGCATTTTACTTGTATACTCTTTTGCTGCATCAGGATCTGGAAGCTGGTCTCCTGTGACCTTTACGCCTTTTCCACCTGTCAGACCTGCAGGTTTTATTGCAACGCTTTTTATCTGATCAATAAACTTATGTGCTTCACTCTCAGAATTAAAAGTTCCAAATAAAGGACATCCTTCTATACTATATTTCTGCATGAAATCCCTGGTCCATGCTTTATCAAACTCTATTATTGCAACATCCTTTTTTGGACCCATCGTTTTGATGCTGTTTTCTTCAAGCGCATCCACAATACCCGCAGCAAGTGGTGCTTCGGGCCCAATTACAGCAATATCTATATTATTTGATCTTGCATAATCGACCACTTTTTCAATATCTGTTTCATCAGTTAATAGAAAATCTCTGCATAATTTTGCTATCCCCGGATTCTTTTTAGACATAACTGCAAATAAATCCGGACTTTTACTGCTTTTTGAAACTGACTTTGCGATTGCGTGCTCTCTTCCTCCTCCACCAACAATCAGAACATTCATGTATAAACCTCTTTTAAAAATTTGATATATGATACGAACTGTTTAAATTATCTGACACCCGATTTTTGTCAGGTATTTTATATGGACTCTTTTTTACTATAAATTACAAAATAATTATACTTTTTAATTGAATTTCTTGAACAAATTCGATTGAGGGCTATTTTGATATGATTCAATATATAATTTGCTGTAATTTCATTTCAGCGATTTTTATTTTTCCTGGTAAATATTATTGACCACTCATATGCGGGTATCAATATTTATAATTTTCAGGCAGTTCATTCACAGCATATTCTCTAAAACTATTATTTTGTGAGGTCATCTGCATTGACAAGATACAATAGATCGATATCCATAGATTTAAGTTTTTCAGCAGCTCCTTCACTTCTGTCAACCACTGTTATCACAGCTTCTACAATTGCACCTGTATCCCTTATAGCTGAAATAGCTTCGATCACAGATCCTCCACTTGTGGTCACATCTTCTACAAGGGCTATTTTGGTACCTCTATCGACCTTTCCTATGAACCTGCTTTTTGTTCCATAGTCTTTTGAAGCTTTTCTGATTATTGTCAGTGGAAGTTTTGTTCTCAGTGAAACCGCGGTTGCTATAGGAACACCACCAAGCTCAACTCCCCCAATTGCATCAATGTCTTTATCTTTTATAATGCTGCTCATCATCTCAGCGATCAGGGATAATGTTTCAGGATCAGTACTTGCTTTTTTTATATCTATGTAATAGTTGCTGGTTTTGCCTGATGATAGAACAAAATTCCCGAAACTTACAGCTCCGCAATCACTCAGGGCTTTAATCAATTCTTTTTTTTCTGGATTTTTTACCATATTTTCACCAGGGTTCTTTTTTAACTCCGATTAAATAACCTACTATATTTGTAACAACATGTAAGACCGGAGTAATGACCAGTACCGCAATTATAATTTCTGTAGAAAAGTTTGCTATGAACCAATCGGTAGCAAGTATGTATGTTAAGACCCAGGCACCCAGAACAAAATCCAGCTGGTCAATTACCGGCAGGGGTGCTCCGCGTCTTAATCCCAGTCTTCTCTTAAAGAAGCTCATGAACATATCTCCACATAAAGCTCCAATGGAGAGTGCTAGTATCACCAGCAATGAACCTGTTATATCAGGACCAAATGAAGGAAGCTGAACACCCTGGATGGCTATATTTCTGGATGTTAATGCTGTCTGCAAAGCACCTATTAAAAGCCCGCAAAGTATCCCGGCGCCAAGACCTCTATATGTTTTTCCCTCGCCAAGTATTCTCCGTCCGTCCTGGAGATATCTGCCATGATCTATTGGCCTTCCTCCTCCAAATACTGCAGCCATGGGATTTGGTATGTAGGCTGGAAGCATCAGCCAGATCGCAATTATAATAATCTGTAATATGTATAGCAGGTCCATTTTCCTGAAAATGAACGTTATTACTATTTAAGGTTCTCTGTAACATATTGCCGCGACGAAAACTTTTATAGCATGAAGTTGCGATGATAGGTTATAATTTGATTTAATAGCTTGATCTATTTCAGGCAAGAGGATCTTTCCACATGAACCGGATAAATGGCATAATAAATTTCAGCAATACCATTCTGGCAACAGTTTTTATAATGGTTTTACTATCACTGCTGTTGCTTGTTGGTTTGCTTACTCCGCTTATTTTCAAATTAGCTACAGGGGTGGAAATGAGCCTGGATGCGGATTATTTTAATGCCAGAACTGCAATTCCTACCCTGATTCTTGTTATATTGCTGAATATATGTGTTCTCCTGTTATATTTCAGCCCGTTAAAAGCACTGGTAGTCTCTGCAGGAGGAATCTTTCTGTCTGTGATTTCATATATTACTTCTCCATTTTCGAATGTGATTCTGGATGTATCTATTCCAATTCTAGGTGTTGCAACAGCTGCTCTTATAGTTTCTATGCTATACAGTGGTACAGGTGTTTACAGAAGATCGGCCAGTGGTGTCAGTGATCTGAAAATGAAGGTTAGAAAACTTGGACCTAATGTAATTCATCTGGGTGTTGTTCTAATACTTCTTGGAGTAGTTATCAGCTCAGGCGCAAAGGTGGAAGAATCCGGTGAATTTTCTCTTGATGTTGAAGGAACTCTTGAAAAACAAAATTATATTATTAAAATAACCCAGATGGACTCCTATTATCAAGGAGCTCCATACAATAATTACCCAGCCTCGTCTTATGTAACTGATATTTACTTTGATGTGTATTCAGGGAATGAATATCTTGATACAGGTCATGTGAAATATATAACCGATTTTAAATGGGGTCAATCATATACTACCACATATATTCATAGGAGTATAAGTGAAGAGATATTTATTGCTCCAAGGGCAATTGATGTAGCAGATGAAAAGGTTAGCTTTTATGTTCGTACTGTGCCTTTTATCTCTTTTGTATGGATAGGTATGGTCCTGCTGGGAATAGGGATTTCTATGATTCTTCTGGTAGAAAAGAGTCATAAATTAAAAGAAGTTCGAAATTCTTCTGAGCTGAAAATAAAAAGAAAGAACTAACGTATTGAAATAAAATATCTGTAAAGAACTGCAAACAGAACGATTTATGGATGCTGATAGTAAATGGGTTTAGATATTAATATTGGAATGATTGCCATATGGCTTTCCCTGATAACAGGATTTGGTGCTTTTCTGTATTCCTCAGCGTTCTATTTGAATCGCGATTCTGATGCAAAATCCAGATCTTACCTGATGGAGACACTATGTTTAGGTCTGCTTAGTTTTTCAGTTCTTCTTCTTACATATTATCTTTTCACGGTTAACGCAACATATGATTATGTATTTCAGCATTCAAGCATGGATCTTGAATGGTATTACAGAATTTCTGCTTTATGGGCAGGCCAGGAAGGTTCTCTTCTTCTGTGGACCTGGATGATTTTTATCATGTTATTTGCCTTTAGCCGTCTGGATTCAGTGAAAAATTTTGAAAACACTCAGCTCATAGCTGCATCAAGGCTTGTACTACTGCTAATCACCTCTGTATTTTTAGTACTGCTTGTAATTAAGAATCCATTTTCAATTTATCATATGTTGCCAGGCGGGATGGTTGAACTTACAGGCTGGAATCCTTTTGTATATGCTTATGATGTGCCATATGGGCAGGGTATGAACCCACTTCTGAGAAATCCATGGATGGCTGTGCACCCCCCTGTTCTTTTTGTAGGCTATGCTGCATTTACATTTCCTTTTGCACTTGCTGTTGCAGGTTTATACTTAAAGGATAACAGCTGGATCAACATCTCAGCTGTATGGATGCGGGTATCATGGCTGTTCCTGACATTAGGGATCGGTCTTGGTGGTTTTTGGGCATATGAGGTACTTGGATGGGGTGCATGGTACTGGACCTGGGATCCGGTTGAAACATCTTCGCTGATTCCCTGGCTAACATCTACTGCTTATCTTCATGCACATTCACGGGTAAAGCATTCAGAATACCGTGTTCTTGTGCCTGTACTTGCAATATTTTCATTTATATTTGTGATATTTGCAACCTTTGTAACCCGTAGTGGACTGTGGGCCTCTGTTCATTCATGGCAGGATTTCAGCCTGAAGGGTATTGCTATTGCAGCATTTTTACTGCTACTGATCACTATAAGTGTTCTATTATTGGTACGTAATTATCTTGCAGACAATAGATCAAATATGGATTAATATGGATGTAATAATTCCTCTATTACTCTATATTATTTATTCAGGGTTTTTGTTGACTTGATTTAATTATTCCAATTTTCTATTTCCAATTACTGCAGTCAAAATTGAATAATAAGTTATCGTAGCTTTTGAGATTATTGGTTTGAATGATTATATCATGAGAACAGGCTGGTATTTTAATCGAGAAACTTAATTAATTATACTTATTTCTTTCCTGGATGAATGAGATTGAATTTGACAGATCATATTGCCCAACAGCAGATCATTGAACAATATTTTCAGGAGCTTTTAAGATCTTTAACGATTACCCTGATCTGTTTTAATGAGTAGGCAACTCCATATTTTTCTTCAATAAGGTCCTTTATTTCCACTGTTGTTAATTCAACCCCCTGCTTTAGTATTATTTGTAGCTCTTCTTTCTGCTGCTGATTCAACTTTGATGGTCTTCCTCCACTGTATCTGGGGATAAGGCCAACATATCCGTCTCTGTTCCACCTTTTCTGCCATGTATATCCCATCATTTTCGAAATGCCGACCCTTTCGCAGGAATCTTCTACAGAGTATCCTTTATATCTGTATCTTACGAATTTGAGTCTATCTAGAACCTTAACCATTTTTTCAATGTATTTTATCCTTTTATCCAGATCATCCCTGCTCATTTTTTCATAGATCGGATATATTTCTTTTTTTGCCATGTCTATTATAATGTGGAATATAAGTATAAATTGTTTGGTTCAAAATAATTAAAATTCATAATCTTTATATAAAATCATATTTAACCAATAATGGGGATCAGCATCTGGATATTCCAATGCTGAAGTACATTATGTACTAAAAAACAAATCTTAAAAGGTGACAAAATGGGAAAACAGGAAATATTAGATAAATTGAAAGACGCAATTGTTAATCAGGATATTGAAGGTGCAAAGAAGGGTGCCCAGGAAGCCCTTGACTCTGGCATAGGTCCTTTTGAAGCTATCAACTCCGGCCTTGCCGAGGGTATGAAGATTGTAGGAGATAAATTCGAAGCTGCTGAACTCTACCTTCCTCAGATCATGATGTCCTCCAAGGCCATGAACGCTGCCATGGAGATACTGACTCCTGAACTTGAGAAGGAAATGGAAGGAGAAGAAGGTGTAGGTCTTGCCATCACCTATGTCCAGGAAGGAGATATTCACGACATTGGTCACAGACTAGTTTCCACCATGCTTGGTGCAAACGGTTTTGAGATCCTGGATCTTGGTGTGGATGTAGCAAACGAGAATCTGATTGAAGAGGTTGCCAAGCACAAGGGTAAGAAGGTAATTCTAGTCGGTTCTGCTCTTATGACCACTTCCATGCTCAGCCAGAAAGAGACCATTGAAATGCTTGAAGATGAAGGTCTTCGTGACAAGGTCAAGGTAATGTTTGGCGGTGCCCCTGTCTCCCAGGAATGGATTGAGGAAATCGGTGCTGATGCAACTGCAGAAAACGCAGCTGAAGCTGCCCGAACTGCTCTTAAACTCATGAAATAAACCAGGAGGTAGTAGAACAATGACATTTACTAAATCATTTACATGCTATGACTTTTTTGACCGTGCAAAGAAAGGTGAGAAGATTACCCAGGATGACTGGGACCTTATGACAATTCCAATGAAGAGTGCTGAACTCAAGCAGAAGTACAAACTCGACTTTGGTAATGAATTTGTACCCACTGACATGGATATGGTTGACCGCCTTTTCAAAGCCGGTTTCGAGATGCTTCTTGAATGCGGTATTTTCTGTACCGATACTCACCGTGTAGTCAAGTATACTGAAGATGAAATCTGGGACGCCATCAACAACGTTCAGAAAGAATTTTCACTTGGCAGTGGCAGGGACCGGACATATGTCCGCAAAAGAGAGATTGGTGATAAGAGAAAACCCCATATTCAGGGTGGTCCCACCGGTGCTCCCGTCTCCGAGGATCTGTTCATACCAATCCACATGAGCTACGCCATGGAGAAAGAATGTGATACCATTGTCAACGGTGTCCTCAAATCCATTATGGGCAAATCCGCAATTCCTGGCAGTCCCTACGAAATTCTTGCTGCCAAGACCGAAGCCCGCCTTATCAAACAGGCCTGTGCTCTTGCCGGTCGACCCGGTATGGGCATATAGGGTCCTGAGACTTCACTGACTGCCCAGGGTAACATCGCTGCCGATGCACCTGGTGGCATGAACTCAAATGATAGTCATGAAGTCTCTCAGCTAAACGAACTCAAGATCGACCTTGACGCCATATCCGTCATTGCCCACTATAATGCCAACAGCGATATCATCATGGACGAGCAGATGCCTATCTTTGGTGGATATGCTGGCGGTGTAGAAGAAACTGCAATTGTGGACGTGGCAACTCACATTAACGCATTTGTAATGAGCAATGCAAGCTGGCACCTTGATGGTCCCGTGCATATTCGCTGGGGCTCCACCAATACCCGGGAAACGCTTGCTATTGCCGGATGGACTGCTGCTGCCGTTACCCAGAACACTGACATGATCAAGGGTAACCAGTACTATCCATGTGCAGGCCCAGCTACCGAGATGTGTCTTCTTGAAGCTGCCGCCCAGTCAATGACCGATACTGCTTCCGGTCGTGAGATCCTTTCCGGTGTCGCCTCTGCAAAGGGTGTTGCCGAGAATAAGACCACAGGTATGGAAGCCAGAATGATGGGTGAGACTGCCCGCGCTACTGCTGGTATGGATATCTCTGAGGTCAACAAGATCCTTGACAAGCTTGTAGGTCTCTATGAGAAGAACTACGATAAAGCCCCTGCCGGCAAGACCTTCAAGGAGTGCTACGATGTCAGGACCATTACTCCAACCGATGAGTACGTAAAGGTCTATGACGGAGCACGCAAGAAACTTGAGGAACTGGGACTGGTATTCTGAAATCTGGAATATTTCTTTGGATCGGTGTCCTGTATTTAAGGCACTGATCTTTTAAATTTTATATATGTGTATTTCTAATTCAAAATTTACTAAAATATTTTTTGCTGGCATAAAATGGTTTATATTTGGTTATGAAATTCTGATTTAGAATCATTATTTATTTGTGAAGATCCTTCTTTGTTTAAACTAAGGTTCAGTTAATTTTTGAAATCTTTTATTATATTCGAATGTGAGATTTAGAAGCATATTTATTTTAAGCCGCAGTAACTGGACCAAAAATTGATTTCTTATTACAGGAGAATATAGGATATGGCAATTCATCCAATAGAATATCGATACGGAACAGCTGAAATGAAATATGTATGGGAAGAGGTTAACAGACTTGATAAATTACTGAGTGTAGAAGCTGCTCTGGCTAAAGCAGAAGCCGATGTAGCCCTCATTCCATCAGAAGCAGCTGATGAAATATCAAAAGCGATAAATTCGGTTGATCTGGGCAGGGTAAAGGAAATTGAGGATGAAATACATCATGATATGATGGCAATAGTTCTTGCAATTTCTGAGAAATGTTCTGATGATGCAGGTAAATGGGTGCATTTTGGTGCAACATCAAATGATATTCTGGATACTGCAACTGCTCTCCAGATAAAGGATGCTGTCAATATTTTTGAGAAAAAGCTGAAACGTCTTCTGGATGTTTTATTAAAGCAGGCTATTGACCATAAATATACTGTATGCGCTGGACGAACACACGGCCAGATAGGTGTACCTACCACCTATGGCTTAAAATTTGCAATATGGGCATCAGAGGTATCAAGACATCTTGAAAGACTGGATCAGATGAAACCCCGCATAACAGTCGGTCAGATGACAGGTGCTGTTGGTACTCAGGCGGCATTTGGAAAACAGGGAATAACTATACAGAAACTTACAATGGAATACCTTGGCATTGCGCCTGTAGATGTTTCCAATCAGATTATACAGCGTGACAGACATGCTGAATTTGTTATGTGGATGGCTAATGTGGTAACTACTCTGGATAAGATAGGTATTGCTATCCGTACTCTCCAGAGAAGCGAGATTGCTGAGATTGAAGAGAGCTTTGGAAAAAATCAGGTTGGCTCATCAACAATGCCTCATAAGAGGAATCCTATAAAATCTGAACAAATATGTGGGCTTTCTCGGATTGTTCGTTCAATGGTTGAACCACAATTGCTAAACAATACATTATGGGATGAACGTGATCTTACCAATTCTTCCTGTGAAAGAATTGTTTTCCCAGAGGCATGTGTACTGACCGATCACATAATTAAACTTGGTATCGATGTAATTTCCAACCTCAGATTCTATCCCGACAATATCCGGCGTAACCTGAATCTGATGAAAGGCTTGAATATGGGTGAGGCTGTGATGATTGAACTTGCCAAAAAAGGTGTAGGCAGGCAGGAAGCACACGAAATTGTAAGAAGCTGTGCCATGAAGGCCCATGAGACTGATCGTCATCTGAAAGATACACTTCTGGAGAACAGGACAGTTTCAATTCATCTATCTGAAAGAGAGATATCCAGACTGGTTACTCCTGATATGTACATCGGTACTGCAGTTGAGCAGATAGAGATACTCGTATCAAAATTGAAACCTATGATTGAATAAGCACTTTAATGGAACAGATCCGATCTATCATGGATTGGATTCAATTTTTCTTCAAAGAATGCGCTTGAGGAATTCACCGGTATATGATCCCTCTGACACTGCGATAGTTTCAGGTGTTCCTTTGGCGATGACCTCTCCTCCTTTTTCTCCTCCTTCAGGTCCAAGATCTATTATCCAGTCAGCAGTCTTTATGACATCCAGATTATGTTCAATTACAATAACTGTATTTCCGGAATCTACAAGCCTGTGTAAGACCTGAAGTAGTTTTTTTACATCATCAAAATGGAGGCCTGTTGTTGGTTCATCCAGAATGTACAATGTTTTTCCTGTGGATTTTTTACTAAGCTCCGTGGCAAGCTTTACTCTCTGAGCTTCACCACCTGAGAGGGTGGTTGAAGCCTGCCCCAGTTTTATATACCCAAGACCGACATCAAATAAGGTTCTGAGCTTTCTTTCAATTTTTGGAATATGCTCAAAAAATTCAAGTGCTTCTTCAACGGTCATATCCAGAACATCGGCAATTGACTTATTCTTGTATGTCACTTCCAATGTTTCTCGATTGTACCTTTTTCCATGGCATACTTCACATGGAACATATACATCCGGTAAAAAATGCATTTCAATGGTTATTATTCCGTCACCAGAACATGCTTCACAGCGCCCACCACGGACATTAAAGCTGAACCTTCCCTGTTTATATCCTCTGGCTCTGGCTAGCTGTGTTTGTGAAAAAAGTTCCCTTATTGGCGTAAATAAGTTTGTATAGGTTGCAGGATTGGAACGGGGTGTGCGGCCTATTGGCGACTGGTCAATAGTTATTACCTTATCAATATTTTCAATACCCCTTATATTTCCATATTTCCCTGGTTTTTCTCTTGAGCCATGCAATTTTTGAGCCAGTACCTTATTGAGTGTTTCACTTATAAGGGTACTTTTGCCGGAACCTGAAACACCTGTAATACATATCATTGTTGACAGTGGAAAACTTACATCTATGTTTTTTAGATTATTCTCTTCAGCCTTTTCCAGTGTAAGTGTTCCATTTCCAGTTCTTCTAATTTCAGGAACACTGATACTGACCTCTCCTTTTAGATATTTTCCTGTCAATGAGTTTTCATCGTCAATAACCTGTTGAGGAGTACCCTCTGCAACAATATATCCTCCATGGATTCCGGCACCTGGTCCCATATCCACAACATGATCCGCATTTAATATGGTCTCTTCGTCATGTTCGACAACAAGAACTGTATTTCCAATATCTCTTAGATTTTTGAGAGTATTTATCAGTCTCAAGTTGTCTCTTTGATGCAGACCTATGCTTGGCTCATCCAGAATATACAGAACTCCCATGAGACTGGATCCGATCTGTGTTGCCAGACGTATTCTCTGAGCTTCTCCTCCAGATAGGGTTGCAGATGCTCTGTCAAGTGTGAGATAATCCAGTCCCACATCAATAAGAAATCCAAGTCTGGATTTGATTTCTTTTAATATCAGTCTTCCAATTGTAAATTCCCTGCTTGTAAGCTTCAATTCCAGATGCTCAAAAAAATGAAGGCAATCCTGCACAGATAATTTAGTGACATCTATTATATTGAGGCTGTCAAGGGTCACTGCAAGACTGGTGGGCTTTAGACGTGCACCATTACAGGTACTGCACGGCTTAGTACTTATGTATTTATTCAGCTTTTCTTTTGTGCTTTCAGATTCGGTTTTATCATAGATCTTTGAAAGATTTGCTATAACTCCTTTAAACCGACCTGTATGTTTCCATAGTCCGCCTTTTCTCCCAACATGTAAAAAAGGGATTTTCTTTTTTGTTCCATACATAATTGTGTTCTGGACTTTTTTACTGAGTTCTCGGTACGGGACATCCATGGAAAAATCGTAATGTTTTGCAAGTGATTCAAGTGACTGCATGTGGTATCCATCTCTGGAACTCCAGGGCTCAATTGCACCATCTCTCAGGCTGAGTGAGTCATCAGGAACTATCAATTCGGGATCAAATTCCATAGACGTACCCAGTCCATGGCATGTCTGGCAGGCACCCTGTGGACTGTTAAATGAGAATGCAGCAGGTTCAAGGTCTTCAAATCCGGTTCCACAGGCCGGGCAGGCAAGTTTTTCGCTGAAAACGAGTTCTTTATCATCCAGCAGATGTACGATAATCGTTCCGCCGCTTTTTTCGATAGCCGTTTCTACCGAATCTGCTAGACGTTCATCAATACCTTCTTTGATGACCAGTCTATCCACCACAATCTCTATATTGTGTTTCTGATAGCGGCCAAGTTCAACATCTAAAGCCTCTTCAATTGGAATGACTTCTCCGTCAATTCGCACCCTCGAAAAACCCTCAGTTAAGATATCACTGATCAGCTTCTTATATTCTCCTTTTCTTTCGCGAACCAGTGGTGAGAGAATGTGGATTTTGGTTCCTTCTGGAATTTTTTTTATGTTATCAACTATCTGATCAATACTTTGTGGCTCGATCATCTCGCCACAGTCCGGACAGTGGCGTATTCCTATTCTTGAATACAGAAGCCTTAAATAATCATATATCTCTGTAACAGTCCCAACAGTGGATCTAGGGTTCTTGCTGGTGGTTTTTTGCTCTATTGAAATTGCAGGGGAGAGCCCTTCAATGTATTCAACATCAGGCTTTTCCATTAGTCCAAGGAACTGACGGGCATAGGCAGATAATGATTCTACATATCTTCTCTGACCTTCTGCATAGATGGTATCAAAAGCAAGTGATGATTTTCCGGATCCACTCAATCCGGTTATAACTATTAGTTTATCTCGTGGAAGATTGAGGTCGATATTTTTTAGATTGTGCTCCTTGGCACCTTTTATGATGATATTGTTTAAAGACATGATCTGTACCAGAATCATTTATCAGATAGGTAAAGTTTGCGGTGGATAATTACATAATTACCATTAAAGCTCGATCTGAATATCGTAGACTTTTTCTGGATTTTCTTTGTGGATCTTCCAGAAAATATCTTCTCCGTGTTTTTCCACCAGTTTCAATGTTCGGCGGGGAACTGTTTTAGGACCCAGTACAGCACCCGGCCTTTCTGGATCATCAATGTAATCAGTTTCCATCATGAACCTATCTCCCTGGGCTATTGCAGTCTCAATTGAATTTTTTGATGCAATAACACTTGGAAAAATTCCTTTGTCATTGCATATCTCTATCAGAGGAGGTGAAAAATGTTTTACGACCCTGTGCAGGTTTGTTCCACATTCCTTAGCACGGGCCGCGATATCAGTTAACTGCTCTTCTCCTACACTTTCAGTATGTAACTGGACTGCACAATCAAGGTCTGCAGCTATTTGAAATGCATGCTCCATTATTTCATTGGATGCGTCCCATATATATTCAGATACCGGATAATGGGGTCTTCCACTCTTGATCCCCACCGCACTCCCTTGCTTTACATAGCCAGAAGCAATATCCAGTCCCCCTTTCATAGTCTCCACAGCTTCATCAAGTTCCATACGTGTGGTGAGTTGAGTGATCTCTGCCGGATGTACTCCCAGAACTGGAAATGCTTTTATTCCCATTTCCGTGGCCTGATGTGCGATGTTTATTGTTTCATCAAAAATTTTTACATAGTCAGGAGGCTGTCTGATATGAATACCCAGGGTCCAGCTGGGTTTTGATACAAGAATTATATGAGTGCCACCGGCATTCCTGAAATCTTTAACAGCATTCATCCCTCTTCCCCGAAGATCTATATGCATGTGATTGTCAAGTATTGGAATTGAGTTCATTTAACCACCTTATTAACTATTGAATAAAGGAATATATCTGATTTATCCCGGTACCTGGTATGGTCTTTAACTGAGTTAAACAGTGAAGGTTTAATAGTAAAAATGTATAAACAATGCAGTTGGTGATTATTTATGAGTAAAACTGCAGCGGTAATTAAAGGAGATGGCGTTGGTCCAGAACTTGTAGATGCTATGCTTGATGTGGTAAATTCTGCGGGTACAGATGTTGAGTTTATAACCTGTGAAGCAGGCGAAAGCTGGTGGAAACAGCATGGCGGCAATTCATTGATACCTGATGAAACCTGGGAGGTTATTGAAAATTCAGATGCTTGCTTTAAGGGCCCGACTACAACTCCCGGAGGTGCAGGCTCACCAAAGAGTGTGGCTGTGTCTATAAGGCAAAAATACAACCTGTATGCAAATGTGCGTCCAATTAAAACATTCCCCAATACCAATCCTCCACTTGGAGATGTTGATTTTGTTTGTGTCAGAGAAGGTACTGAAGGCATGTACATAGGAGAGGAGATAAAGCTCACAGATGATGTGTATATAGCTATCAGAAAAATAACCCGGACTGCCAGCAGAAATATAGCACGCTTTTCATTTGAGGAAGCAAAAAGAAGAAATTATGAGGCAGTTGTGGCTATTCACAAAAGCAACATATTAAAGCAAACATGTGGCACATTCGTAGAAGAGGTCAATTATGTTGGCGAGCAATATCCTGATATTGAGGTCTGGGAATATCACATTGACAATATCGCACAGCAGCTGATCAAGAATCCACAGCTTTTCAACAATAAAATATTGCTGTCAACAAATCTTTTCATGGATGTCATAAGTGAGGAATGTTCAGCTCTGGTGGGAAGCATTGGCCTGATATATTCTGCTAATATTGGTGATAATTATGCCATGTTTGAACCGGCTCATGGTTCTGCACCAAAATATGCAGGTAAGGATAAGGTAAATCCGGTTGCTACAGTTCTTGCAGGTGCATGGATGCTTGATTATCTTGGTGAAGAAAAACAGGCAGCTGCAATCTTTGAGGCTACTGAAAAGGTAATATCAGAAGGAAAACACGTTACCTATGATCTTGGTGGGAATGCTAAACTCAGTGAAATGACAGGTGAGATCATAAAATATATTGAAGAATTTTAATTTGAACATTAGACAATAAAGAAGTTAGTAAGGTAGATCATTACCTTACTTCAAACTATAATTTTTTTATTAAAAAAAGGATTCTAATTAATCATCTGCATCCTCATCACAGTCTCTGAATATTTTGCCATGATGAGTTTCCTGTCTGACAATAGGCTTGAACACAAAATACTTTTCTACGTATGCCCTTATTTCTTCATCTGATATACAGGAGATTCTTTTTTCAGTATCATAAAGTTTCTGTATTTCTGCCTGTATCATTTTTAACCTTGGATCGGTCTTCTTAAGTTCGATGTTAATGTCCATCAGATCATTGAGAGCATCCTGCACCTTATGTCTTAGTACTTCGATACCTGAAGAATCTCCCATAAGGAATATTCTTTCTCCTCCAACGACTTCCGGAGGATATGGTTCATAGGTGAATGGATTTTTGAGAACTCCTGAAGCATGTATTCCGGATTCATGTGCAAAAATATTTTTTCCAACAACTGCTTTGTTTCTGGGGATCTTTACACCTATCTCCTTTTCCATGAACCTGGAAAATTGCACAATTGATTCCAGATTATATTTTTCAAATCCTTCAACACGCTGTGAAAGGAATAGTAATAGCTTTTCCATTTCTGCATTGCCAGCTCTTTCACCTATTCCTAAAAAAGTCACACTTGACCAGTTTGCACCATGCCAGTATCCTGCAAGTGTATTTGCAACAGCCAGTCCGAAATCATCATGCGTATGCATCTCTATATTCTTTACATTAAGATCATTTTTTAGATATTGTACCATTGCAGGTATTCCATATGGTTCATCCACTCCTGCAAAAGGGACTCCATATCCTACGGTATCGCAGAGTCTTATGGTACAGTCTGGATCAATCTCAATTATTTTTTTGATAAGAGGAAATACGAAATTGTAGTTATCTGCTCTGGTCATGTCTTCTATATGAGCTCTTGTTCTAAGTCCATGATCCACAGCATACTGCAATGCATTCAGGTATTTTTCTTCTGCAGCTTCTCTGCCAGGCAGTCTCATTTTATCAAGTATGTGGGAATCTGATACTGACATGAGAATTCCGGTTTCATTTATTCCACCAACAGACAGAACCTCATCAATATCAGCAGGAACTGCCCTGGCCCAGCCGGTAACTTCAGGGAATTCATAGCCACAATCCAGCATCATTTTTGTTGCTTTCTTATCCCTCTCATGATATACAAAAGTCTCCAGTTTTTCAATACCGATCTCATGTAAGTATTCATATATCTTGAACTTAAGGCGTGTGCTCATTACAACGCCAGGCATCTGGGACCCATCACGAATAGTACTGTCACTGATAAAGATGGGCTCGTTATGTGGTAATTTTATTTTAGGAAGATCTTCGTATGACTTATACATTTTCATAGTTTCCATATTATTCCTCCTTAATGTAAAGGTATGAATCTTGCATATAAAAACGACTCACTGGTCACAGGTTTTTTAAATTGATTCAGGTGAGAATATAAAACCAAAAATCTGATAAACCAATTCTCTTATTAAAAAGTATTACTTACTGTACTCTATATTGATATGCATTCCACTAGGTTTTTATCATTAAAATGTTTTTCTTTTTACTTCAGATAGTTTTTATCTTCTAACATCAGGGTGCTCACAAATAATTAAATGAACATAGTTAATAAATAATGGTTCATTCTAATTAGCAGCAGGTATTATCATGTGGAACGAACTATTCAATAAATTCAGGAAACATCCAGCCCAGGAAAAGGTACTGAAACTGTTATTTAAACGTGGGTTCCAGGTAAATGAGCATGGAAAGGTAATTTCAGGTGGAATCGAAATACCTCATACACAGATTGCAAAGGAAGCAGGTGTGGATCGCCGTGTTGTGGATGCAACTACTGAAACAATATTATCCGATGAACTGTTGAAGACTATTTTTCAGAATATTCAATCAATTTCATTTTTGCGTGATGTGGCTCCAACGCTTGGACTAGGTGTGATTGTGATCACTCCTGACAATGCATCAAGCAGGGGAATCCTGGCGGATGTTGCAGGTGTGATCTCCGGCTATGATATCAGCATCCGTCAGGCGGTATCAGATGATCCGTATCTGACGGAAGAACCGAAATTAACTCTTATAACTGATAAAAAAATTCCAGGAGAGGTAGTGGATAAAGTGCTTGCTCTTACGAATGTGAAGGGTGTTAGCATATACTGATCTGAATAATTTCAATCATCCATTTTTCTGGAAGATTCATTCTTAATATTCTCTTCAACTGATTTCCGGTCACTTATATCGTAAATATTCAATACAATACCTATAATCTCATTTTTTTCGTTTTTAATCGTGGAGCCCACAATGTCGACAGGTATTTTTTCATCTTCTCTGGAAATTAGAACTGTATTTTCTGCAAGTCCATAAAATATATCTTCTTTTACTGCTTTTGATACCGGGTCTTCGATTTTCTGACCATTTTTATCTTTTAGCCTAAGGACCTCAAGTATGTGTTTTCCAGTTGCTTCCATTCGCTTCCAGCCAGTAAGTGCTTCGGCAAAAGGATTTATATGTTTGATATACCCTTCAGTATCAGTAGCAATAACTGCATCTCCTACGCTATCCAGTGTAGTTGTGAGCCATTTTTCACTTTCGTCCTGTCTTGATTTTTCCCTTGTATGCCTGTAGAGTGTCATTTCAATATTTGATCTCAACTCTTTTTCATCGAAGGGTTTAAGGAGATAACCAAAGGGCTGTGTGACTCTTGCTCTTTCCAGTGTCTTATCATCCGAATAGGCGGTTAGATAGATTACAGGAATATCAAATTTTTCACGGATCGTTTCAGCAGCTTCGATACCGTCCATATTTCCCTTTAGTGCGATATCCATAAGGATAACGTCAGGTAACGTATCTTCTGCCTTTTCAATAGCTTCTTTTCCTGTAATTGCTACCCCAGTTACCGAGTACCCAAGGTCTTCCAACCGGGCTTTAATGTCGTGAGCAACGATTATTTCATCTTCAACAACCAGGACTTTTACTTTATTCATTCCCTATACACTCCATCATATGCTACATTGCTAAGTTTGTGCTGAATTATTTTCACCAATTATGTGAATGCCTTTGAGCTGATCCCTCTTTCTTTATTTTAACCGGATTCGTGTCAAGGTTCCTGCATTTAGAATGTTATTCTCCATAACTATACCGTTGTCATTAATTATAAATGTATATTGCTCTTAATAGGTATCAATTCAATGAATATTCTTTATAGTGAAATGTAACTATAAAGAGATTGATATAACCTTTGAAAGCATTCCACAGGAAAAGTTATATCGATATCAAAATCATTTAAATTGCTGAATTTTGACCAACTTCTGGTTCCAATGAAATTCATATTTAGTAATCACTTTGATATATGGAATTTGCATATATCATGAAAATATGAAGGTAGAGCTGGATTAACTTCCCAAAATAAATATTATATCAATATATCTTATATTATATCATCTCATTACGTCTTATATATATTTTCTTAAATAATATTCTCTACAATTGATCATGTGGCATTTTCTGGATCATATTTCTTTAAATCGAATTACATATTTTGTTCCTTCTGTTTGATCAAGTTCAATTGTACCACTTATCTGTTCTACCAGCATGTTTACAATCTTTAGACCAAGAGATTTCGTGTTTTTAAAATCAATATCTTCAGGTAAGCCCACACCATTGTCATGGACTTCAAGATGATATTGATTTGTATAATTTTTAAATACAATACTGATCAGGCCATTTCCGTCAGGGAAGGCATATTTTAATGAGTTGGAAGCAAGTTCATTCAGTATGAGTCCCAGAGGAACCGTTGTATCAACATTGAGGTAGGCATTATCAGCATTGATACTAATGTCAATATTCCTATTCAGTGAATATAAACTCAGAAGGTAGTTTGTCAGATTTTGTATGTAGTCTGCAATATCAATTGTTGCCAGATCCTTTGATTCATATAGCTCTTCGTGAGCAAGGGCCATTGATCTCACACGGCTCTGACTGTCCCTGAAAGCAGCCTGTATCTGCTTATCTTTAAAATTGCGGGACTGGAGATTTAATAGACTGGCAATCACCTGAAGATTGTTCTTGACTCTGTGATGTACTTCTTTTAGCAAGATTTCTTTTTTGCGGGCTTCTGATAATCTTTTTCGGTCAGTTATGTCAAAGATGATTCCCTGAAGGTATGTAGCTGACTTTTTCTGATCGTATCTCATAAACGTTTTTTCAACTATCCATCTTATCTTTTTGTCCTTTGTGAATATTCTGTATTCGGCCGTGTAGCCCGTCTGATTCTCATCTATGCATTCCTTTATTCTTCTGTAGCTATCCTGTAGATCATCTGGATGTATTATGTCGTTGAACATCACTTTTTTTGATATAAAATCTTCAGCAGTATATCCGAATTGCTCAATATTATCAGAAACAAACCTGATCTGTCTTCCTTTTTCCATTATCCACTTAAATATTACTACAGGACTGCTGTTTACAACCTCTTCCATCTCCTGCTTGATCTTATTTGATTTTTCCAGTTCCTTTGCATATAATTTAAGTGCCCTTTCAGAAAGTTTTTTGTTTGTTATGTCACGTGTGACTGCCTGTATTTCTAAAATTTCATTGTTCTCGTTTCTTATAGCATAGCACTCTCCCTCAAACCACCGAAGTCCATATATCGTTTTAATTCGGTGTTCGATTTCTGTGCGATAAGGGAGAATATATATTCCCTCAAGTTCCTGGATCAGTTTATTTCTGTCTTTTTCATATATTATAGAAGTTATTTTTTGACCAAGCAGATTTTTTCTTTTACTGCCAAGTATTTTACACATGGCATCGTTTACATATGTCAGATCCCCTTTTGTATTGATTCTGAATATGAAATCTTTCTGGGATTCCAGGATTCCCCTGATTCTCTCTTCACTCTTTTTTAGCTTTTTATCTGATATTCTGCGAGCTATTATACCAGAAATTATGTCTGCAACAAGGCGCAGGTCAGTAACCTCTTCTCTTTTCCATCTTCTTGGCATATACACAGAATCAATCCCGAGAACACCTGCAACCTGATTTTTAATTGTAATTGGAAGCCATAGTAGAGATTTTATTTTCTGAAAGCTAATATATTCCTGTTCACCAATTGCATCAGAGGGAAGTTGATCCGTATCAGGCAAACTCACCTCCTTAAAAGTAGTTAAATGTCCCCAGAAATTTCTGACGGAAGATAGAGGAATATTTTGCAGTGATTTGATCTGAGAGTCAACACCTTCAGCAAACCACTCGTTTGTATTATTGAGAAAGGCGCCACTATCAGAAAGCATATATATATAGCAGCGATCAGCCCTAAGGAACATCCCGATCTGACTCAGAGCTTGCTGAAATAATGTATCTGTTCTTTCATTATCTGAAATAAATGATTTTGCCATGATCTCAAGAACAATATTTTTAAAATCATCTCTTTTTTTCAGGGCAATCTCTGCTTTTTTCTGATCGGTTATATCATCTGCAGAACAGACAATACATTCCACATTACCATTTTCATCCAGTTTTGGAGATTTTGTAATGGAAAGCAGTCTGTATTCTCCTTTTTTATTCTGAACCCAGTTCTGTGTTTTTACCCGGATCTTATTGCTGAACAATCTATTGCTGCCTTTGATAAAATCTGTAGATGCTGGCTCGATAGTATTTTCGATTTCATCTATGTATCTGTATTCAAGTTCTTTTTTTGGGAAACCAAGAAAATCAGCGTGTGCCTGGTTAACAGCTCCGTATTTATTTTCTTTTTCCAGATACCATACCTGTGTATCAATGTGGTCTGAAAGGAATTCAAACGGCTCTTCTTTCCTCTTATGTCGTGTATCAGATATTTCAGTATCACTAGGCTTTATCTCTGTAATTATTCCCTGAATGCCAGTTATTGATCCGTAACTGTCATACATTATATGTGCTTTTTTTTCGACAAGATGGAATTGACCGGATCCTGATACGATTCTGTATCTGAGAGAGAATGATTCAGCTTTGTTCCTGCAATATTGAAAAACAGCAGATTTTACTCTGTTGCGATCTTCAGAACATATTATGTCTGTATAGTTAAGATATCCTGTAGTAAAATCCTTAACGTTATATCCAAACCGGGTTATGTTCTCTGACACAAAATCAACAGGCCATTCATCCACTGTTCTCCATTTGATAAGGATAAAAGGACTGTTGTTGAGATGCTCCATTTCGTTTTTTGAATCAGATGTAATATTTATCACCCGGATAGGTCAGGTTTAATATTTTATACTGTTAATACTTATGCATCTTTTAGAAACCATTCTTTACATTTATCAGTAGACACTTTACAGCATTAATTTGAACGAACTCCTGAAATTATTGAATTTTTGAATAAATCTCATCATCATATGTTATTTACTTATAGTTACATTTTACTATTCAGTATATTTTTTGACATGATAAAATGTTATCGATTGTAAAAGATCATCGTAAATACTCAAATATATTGATTAGAAGCAATTATTATGAGTGCCAGGCCGTATTCAATCTTTTATATTCTTCATCTCCTGGATCTCTCTGATTCTTCTGATCAGGACATCTGCCAGGAACAATATCAGTGCTGCAAGGATAAGATACATTTTATAATCCACAGGCTGTGTAACCGTACGCTCAGACATTTCCCTTGTGTCCTGCAGAAGCAGCCCACGTGCCTCATTTTCAGTGTATACATTGCCGCCATGTCTTCGAATAAGCTCAGGCATCTTTTCATTGATGCCAACATCACGGTATTCAAGTGGATAGTTTACAGCTATCGGATACCCAGATACATGATGAACTCCGATCCTGTCTGGATTTATTGTGGTTTCATAGGTATTCCTTCCAGTCATTGATAGCTCAAGAGTCTCTCCTCTAAAAGTCAACTCCGGAATTGCACCCTCTTCATACATGGTAAGTTCAAGTGTGGTGGGAGTCCCAAGCCAGGTATCATCTCCTTCCAGAACCGCACCCTCTTCTTCAAACGGATCGCCAATTGCCCAGTTAACCGTGGATGAAATGATTCTTGCGTTTTCTCCGGAATATATCTCAGAAGCCCAAATGTTCCCGTTTCCATATCCATTGTCAGTTGAAAGGACAGCAACACGTCCCAGACCATATCTCCAGGTGGTGAGTACAGGTTTTCCGGTAACTGTCAGTACAACCCTGTCAGCAGCAACTTTTGGAGTTATATCATTAAACCCTGTAATATTGGCTGAAAGGTCAGTATTTCTGGTAATGAAATGGTTTGGATTAAACTCAATTAATGGAAATGTATCAAGAAACGCCTCTTCATCACGCTCGGGTGGATCTTCAAGCTCTTCAAATTCTATGTTTATTCTTTCACCAAAGTCTATAAACTGATGATGTCCATCTACGTTTGCCATCAAACTTTCAGAATAATAAACATTGGTTCTATGATCAATCTGAGACGGAACGCTTGACCTGATGTGGAAGAAATAAAAATTGCCACCTTTTTCATTTATTTCCTGTGCAAGAGACAAACTGGGTTGATATGTATCTTCAATTCCTCCGTCAGATAGTATTATTATATCCATTTCCTCAATATCTTCATCAATCCAGTCAAGCGCTATTTTCAGTCCTTCATCAAGATCAGTATCAGGACCTGCACTTAAGTCCTTAATGCGTGACTCAAGCACATCTATGTTTGAGGGAACTCCAAGGTACACAAATCCATTTGACACGTCGATTCCCTCACTTCCAAAAGCAATAACACCTACATTTGCGTCCCTTAGATCTTCATCTCTTAGAAGACTGATCGCGTTACTTAGAATAGTTTCCATTATCAATCCATCATGATGGACTATAGCACTGGCAGATATATCCAGCATTATGACAACATTTCTTCCGCCTTTGTATTCTGTAGGTTCTGAAATAACCGGCAATATCCTCTCAAATGATGAGTCAAGGTAATCTCCGTAATTGAATGATCTGTCTCCTCCAACTACGAACAGGCCACCTCCATCTGTTACATATCTTTCTATTTTCTGGATGTCAGCACTCGATAGTGAATTTATGTGCTGGTTATCTATTACCAGGGCTTTTCTCCTGTCAAGGTTATCCAGATCTTTTCTGACTGAAACATCATATAAATTGAGCAGTATCTGGGAAAGTGGTGCAGAGGTATCATCGGTTATCAGCTGTATCTGTGGTTTGGGTATTACATATATGGATTTGTAGAACCTGTTATTTATGGAATTGCTGTCCATTCCAACTGGAGTAACTCTTACTTCAATCTGATGTGCTCCCAGTTCTCTAAATGTTCTGCTAACTCTGGTTACTGTTTTTTTACGCTCAGATTGATCAAATGTTCCACTCCTGATTAGAGTATCTCCATGGTAGACTTCAAGGTGATACCTGATTTGTTCATTGCCTGCTTGTGAAACAACAATGTCAAAAATGTTCTCATTGTCCACAAATACTGTCTTTTCACCCCTGATTTCCACACTGATATCATTTCTTTCAAGCTCTGGCTTTACATAGTGGACAATTGTTCCTGTACCCTCTGCAAATTCAAGGGCTTCTTCAATGCTTTTACCATGATTATTGTTTCCGTCTGAGATCAGAACTATCTGATTGTCTCCTCTGGAGTGCTGAATTATGGCATCCCCAATGGCTGTCCTCTCTCCTGTTAGGCGCATAAGTGTGGTTGGAGTGTTTACTGCCAGACTTTCATATATTCGATCTCCAGTACCTTCTCTGAATATGTTCATGCTTTCAGTTTCATCTGATATTATCACAATATTTGGGTTTTCATCAGATATTGTCTGGGTCATGAGCACCTGAGGAGATGCAAGGGCTACGATCAGCAGAGAAATAATAATTATTCTTGTGATTATCAGCTTTGTTCTGGTACCCCTTATATATAGATAAAGTCCTGCAATTACCACAGGAACTATCAGCCACAGCATGTCGGGGTTTCCAAATGATATCATTACAGCTCACCCCTTCTTTTTATGATATATATTTCAAGTGTCAGGAGCAGCAGAACCAGAGCTACCAGGTAATTATCAAGGTAATTTCTGACAGTAAATGTCATATCTCTAACCAGACCGGGTTCGGTCCTTTCATCAGTGAGCCGATCCATGACATCTGAACCATCGGAAGTTGTGTCAGACTCAGGCTCGGAATAGAGATTAGCTGCAATTTTCCGGTTCCCGATCTCATATATTCCTGCCTTTTCAACCTGTATCCTGTTATCTTCTATTACTCCATAGGGTGTATGTATTGTCTGCCTGTCCTTTAGTGAAAGTGTGGTGCCTGTTTTGACATTATAATCATCAATACTGCCGGTACCCCCCATCCATCTGATCAGCTTTGACCAGAATACAGGATATTCCGGTAGGTTATGGAAATTATTCCATGGACTGTTTTCAATTTGATCATTAAACCCGACATATGCAACATTTCCCTCTCCAACAGGATGATGTGCATACATTGGAATCTGATCCCTGGTTTGTGCAAGCACTGTGGCTCCGCTTCTAGGAGATGTTTTTATGTATTCATATACTCCGATTTCGTTGAATTTAATATCATCTGTAAGCCTGGAACTAACTGTCTTATCAACACTCACGCCGGATGGCGCCTGAACAGTTTCCTCGATTCTTACAGGCAGAAGTCTTAGCAGATCAGTGGATACTGCATCCTGTCCAATTGCATCACTTGCAATAAATATAGCAGATCCGCCATTTTTGACAAAGTTATCAAGTATTCCAATTTCTGATGAAGAAAGAGGTCTGTCCTTGTTGGCAAGAACCACAATATCGTAATTACCAATATTTGAAGGAACTGACTCTGAAGCACTCAGCCTGATGTTTGGAATGAGTGATATTGCAGTTCTGGATGGAAGTCTCTCTTTATCTGAGACCAGCAATACATTCTGTTCTGCAGATCCCGGTATTGAGATATAGGCAATATTGTCAACCATTAAGCTATCCTGATTTTCGATCTCTACTCTTGTCACACCCGGACTGAGGTTTGAAATAGCAAGCTGCCTGGTCTGTCTTGCAGGTACGGTAATCTGGGTTGTCTGTGAGGCGGTGTCTGTATTCCCGCTGAATATGGAAATGGTCAGTGTTGCCTGGTAATTATTGTAATTTTTGATAACTCCTGTGTATGTATATCCATCAGCCGCAGTATCGATCCATCCATTGATAAACCCTACATTATCACTTCTCTGTCCAACGTTGATGAACTCAACTTCTATGCCGTATGATTCCACCAGATTCTTTGTTACAACTGGATCTTCTCCATCCCAGTTTGCAAAATCTGAGATTACAATAATTCTTCCCCCATATTGTGAAACATCTCTCAAGCCACTGTTAATTGCACTGGATAGATCTGCAACCGTATCATGCGGCTCTATCTGGCCAAGTACCCTTCTGGCATCTGCTGCACTTGCACGGCTGGTCTGTACTGAAGGGATATTTGATGCAAGGATGATTGTATTTGTTCTGCTGATGTGATCTCCTGCAAGTGAGACGGCATCATCAAACCTATTATCAGTTTGCATGCTTGCAGATGAATCAATTATAAGCACTGTATGTTCCTGGCTCAATGGTTCATCGGTTGTAAAATATGGATTTGCAGCTGCCAGAGACAAAAATATAAGAATAAATAACTGTACCCAGAATAGAGGATCCCTGATAAAACGGGTAAAAGATGAATAAAATCGCTTCTTTTCTTTATGTACTCTCATCAGGAACATGAGAGATGGGACTTTAATTGTCCTTGGCTTTGGCTTTAAAAGGTAAAGTATAATCAGCGGAATTATACTTAAAAGTGCAAGCAGAGCAAAAGGATTTTCAAAGGGAGCCATTATCGTCTCCTGCTAATTGCATAGAAAAATGAATCGAACACAGGGGTATCAGTGGTAAATGTATGGAAATCAGCGCCAAAACGGTTGCAAATACTTCTGATACTATTGCTATGCTCCTCAAGCATTTTCTGGTACTCGGACTTTAAGTTTTCACTTATGTATGTATGAAGCTCAGTTCCGGTTTCTACATCCTGCAGCTTGATATTTCCATGGAATGAAAGCTGTGATTCAGCTTTATCCAGCACCTGTATTAGGATCAGGTCATGTTTTGATAACCTGTATATCGCAGATTTTATTGACTCAGGGTCATCAAGAAAATCTGAGATTATAATTATCACAGATCTTGATTTGATGGCTTTTTCATACTGAGCTACACATTGTTCGATGTCTGTATCTCCTCCAAGTTCTTCTCTGGTAAGAATATCTATGCTATTGAGTAAATATTTTTTACCCCGCTGTGTTCTTTTAATGTTTACTTTATCTGAAAAGGTTGAAATTGCAAACTTGTCATTGTCCTTTGTAACAAGATATGCAAAGGCTGCCGCAAGCATAGCGCCATATTCAAATTTTGTCGTACTGTTGCTGGTATAGTTCATACTGTTGCTGGTGTCCAGAAGTATATGTGTAGTAAGGGATTTTTCTTCTTCAAACTTACGCACATAATATTTTTCAAGGCGGGCATACACGTTCCAGTCAATTGACTTTAGATCATCACCAGGATAGTACTGTCTGTATCCTATGGTCTCAAGTCCTCGTCCTCCACGTATTGACCTTCGGCTTCCAGCATAGGCTGTAGATACCTTTTTCCTGACCATAAATGTAAACCTGTCAAGCTGCTTGAAAAAATCTACATCTATCTGATGTTTTTCAGTATCTGTATTAGTCATGTTGAACCTGTGCTTTAATATACACTTATTAATATAAATACTAATTTATTTAACTTTGGAAAGGATCTCGCCAATAACCTGCTCTGCAGTGATTCCTCGTCTTTCGGATTCAAATGTAAGGACCAGACGGTGTCTAAGTACTGGATATGCCATTTTTTCAATATCTTCTGCATTTACATAATTTCGCCCGTGAATTAATGCACGGGCTTTGGCTGCAAGGATAAGTCCGATTGAAGCCCTTGGAGAGGCACCGTATTCTATATGTTCCTTCCATTCTCTTGTAGACATTACAATTTTTATGACCCGGGATTTGAGGTCCTCAGATATTGGAATTTCACGTGTAAGTCTCTGCAGGTAGAACAGTTCTTTTTTTGTGATTGCTTTCTGAACCTGGGGTATATCTATCAATGTATATCTGTTTACTATTTCAAGTTCCTCTTCAAATGATGGATATGTCACCTGTATTTTGAACAGAAATCTGTCAAGTTGTGCTTCCGGAAGCGGAAATGTACCTTCCATTTCTATCGGGTTCTGAGTTGCCAGCACAAAGAATGGTTTATCCAGGACAAAAGTTTCATTTCCTGCAGTTACCTGTTTTTCCTGCATTGCTTCAAGAAGTGCGGACTGGGTTTTTGGGGATGCACGATTGATTTCATCTGCCAGAACAATATTAGCAAAGACTGGACCGGGTTCGAACTTGAATTTTTTTGTCCCTCCAATCTCTTCTACAAAATGGGTTCCTGTTATATCCGCAGGCATCAGGTCAGGAGTACACTGAATTCTGCTAAACGAAAGGTCCATTGTTTTTGATATGGTGGAAATGGTAAGTGTTTTTCCAAGTCCGGGATTACTTTCTACAAGTGCATGACCATTGCAAAGTATTGCAATGACTATCTGTTCTACCGATTCTTTCTGACCGACAATAACCTTCCCGATTTCACCAAACAAAGAAGAGAACATATTTCCTGAATTATTATATATTTGAGATAGCTGCGGATCATCATTTTCAAATGAGTTCATTTTTATTTCCTCACTACATTATTTTCTCAGACTGGTACATTGTGTATTATTAGGTAATTACTCTTTTGACATTTCCTCAAAGTATGCTTTTATCAGACCTTCATACCCCTCCGGCAGATCTTCATAGTATGCAGGTGAGGACATTACATTAACCTCATGGGCCGAAGATGGGACAAAATCAAATATCTGCGGTTCTCCCTCCTCTTCTCTGGCAAATCCCATACCACTTCCCGGAGGTATTGTAAGATCCACATCTTTGCCTTCAACAACAATTATCGTTCTTTCTCCATCAGGCAGCTCTGGTGCATCTGTTTCATCAGTAGTGTCGTCTCCTACAGGCAATGGATCGCTTGGATCATCATTTATTCTTGGAATAAATGGGATTCTTTCTCCATATTCTATTATACTCTCAGGTGCAAAATCTGTACGCGTATCAGTAGCTGTGATGTATACGAGTACAGAAGTTAAAGCAAGTAGCGTAAGAACAGTTACCTTGATTCTTTTTTTGTTCAGAAGGTCTGAAGGCTTTATTGCTTCCTTTTTATTTGAAGCTGCATTTGATTCCGATTTTTTGAAGCCGGAAATATCTTCAGAAACTCCTTTTATCAGGTCAGAGACCACTATATTTGTTTTTTCACGGTTATCATATGCTGTTTTTAACCTATCTTTAAGTATGGAATATCTCGATTCCAGCAGATCCATTGAATTTAGATAGTTCTTTCGAAAATGCAATACTGATACCAGGATCAGAGAAATTATAGCAACTGCGATAATTGATGCAACTGTGTCAAAGGAGATGGCAATATCGTATAGATAGTAGGTTCTTCCTGCATATATTTCAAGAAATGATATAAAGGCAAAAAGTTGATTGATATTAAATATGTAGAATATAATATAGAGTACAACTGAAATAATTAAAAAATCCATAAATATATAGATATATCGGTATTTCTTAATCGCAGAATCGTATTTTTGAATCAGGTCGTCAAATTCCATCTTCATTCTCTTGGTCATTTTCTCTTAATTATCTGTTTGTTCCGGATAGTGGTGTATGGGATATGAACCCAGAACCTTAATATTTTTTACTTTCATGGCTACACCATCAATGGCTTCTTTTATGTCCTTCTCATTTATGCTGCCATTGAGGTCTATGTAGAAAACATAGTCTCCAAGGCCTTTTTTTGATGGCCGTGATTCAATGCGTGTCAGGTTTATATCTCTGGAGGCAAATTCTCCCAGAATTGTGTAAAGAGCTCCAGGGCTATCCTTTTCAATATATACTATAATTGATGTTCTGTAATCTGGCCCATCAGGGGTTATAAGATCTGCTGTGATATTCTTTATCTCTTCAGATAGATCAGGGGATGAGATGACTATGAATCTAGTATGATTATTTTTTTTATCCTGGATATCTGTGATAAGAATTTCAAGTCCATATTTATCTGCAGATTCACGTGATGCAATTGCTGCCATCTCAGCAAATTCATTGGAAAGTTTTGCAGCATGTGAGGTGCTTCCTGTAGTTCTTATTTCAGTATTTGGAAAATTTGATTTAAGGAATTGTCTGCATTGGGCAAGAGCCTGTGGGTGGGACAGGATTATTCTAATATCATCCAATGTTCCTTTTGAAAGCAGGCAATGCTGAATGGGAACAACAACTTCTCCAACTATAACGACTGAAGATTCCAGCAACTGGTCCAGTGTGATCCCAATAGAACCTTCAATTGAATTTTCGATAGGTATTATGCCAGCATCTACTGTCCTGTCCTGAACGGATTCAAAAACATCCTGAATATCTTGATAATATACAATTTCCAGGCTGGTTACATGTCTGCTTTTGCTCCATTCATCTACTGCCTTTTGTGAATATGAGCCAGCCGGACCCAGCGCTCCAATGTTCATGCTCTTCAATTAACTGTTTATTTAAAATAACTTTTGATAGGTTTGAATATATTTGAACCTATCAACCGGATACGCTGAGGTTTTTATAAATCCACTGATAAGCTTACATCATTTCCAGTTATTTTTCTTATACAGATATTTTTCAAATTCAATTATAAAGAACACCGTACTCCCAACAGGTATTATGTACATCAGGTGTTCAAGTGTTAGCGGTGCTGTTCCAAAGATGAAATTCATTGTTGGATGATATGTAATCAGTGCCTGTAAGGCTATTGTGACTAATATTCCAAGCCACATATATCTGTTAGATAAAATATCTCTGAAGACATATTCATACATTGATTTTGCGTTGAACAGATAGAATATCTGGAAACAGAATACAGTATTTAAGGCAACTGTCCTTGCCACATCAATATCCATGGAATTTTCAAGTTCCAGGAAAAAGAGTGAAAAGGCCCCTGTAACCATCAGGAGGCTTACAAGTGCAATTCTTCTTTTGATTATTGGGATCAGAAGTGGCTCATCAGTTGGTCTTGGTGGTACATTAAGAAGTCCTCTTTCCCGTTTTTCCATTGCAATCGGAATACCAAGACATACCGCAGTAACCATGTTTACCCATAGTACCTGGACTGGCAGGAGCGGTAATGTCAGTCCAAGCAGTATTGCCAGTACAATGATCAGAGCCTGTCCACCATTGGTCGGAAGCAGCCATACAATGATTTTCTGGATCTTGCTGTATACATCCCTTCCTTCCTCCACAGCAGCAACAATTGATGCAAAATTATCATCTGCAAGAACCATATCTGATGCTTCACGGGCCACTTCTGTACCTGACAATCCCATCGCAATTCCAATATCCGCATTTTTGAGTGCCGGAGCGTCATTTATTCCATCACCGGTGACTGCAACCACATCTCCCCGGGATTGCAGAAGCTTTACAATTCTTAATTTATGTTCCGGACTTGTCCTGGCAAAAACTGACACATTTTCAAACGCTTTAAGCATATCCTTGTCAGACATTTTATCAATGTCACTGCCGGTTATTGATCCTTCGGAATCAATGCCAAGCTTTCTGGCAATTGCACTTGCTGTAAGTGAGTGATCACCTGTAATCATTATTACTCTGATACCTGCAGATTTGCATTTCTTTATAGATTCCTTGACTTCTTCTCTGGGCGGATCAATCATTCCCTGCATCCCTACAAATACCAGATCTTCTAACTGGGACGGATCTATTCTTTCTGTACCGTCTTCCATCTTCAGATAGGCCATTCCAATGACACGCAGTCCCATAGATGCCATTTCATCTGCTTTTTCTGAAATTTTTGCAAGATGTTCTGCTTTAAGATCCTTAACACTTTCACCATCAAAATAGAACTGGGACATCTCAAGTATTTTTTCAGGAGACCCCTTTACATAAGCAATTTTTTCTCCTTCTTCGTTTTCATGTAATGTAGCCATATAACGCATTTCAGATTCAAAAGGTATAACATCCAGCCTGTGATCGTGGAACTTACCTGCTTTTTTGGCAGATACCAGGAGTGCCCCTTCTGTGGGATCTCCATCAATTGTTTCATCTTTGTATGATGCATCATTACAAAGAAATCCAGTTTTGAGTGTTTCTACAAGAACCGGATCTTTTAGAGGGTCAACTTTTTCTCCTTCTAAATTAAAATCTCCCTCAGGGGAATAGCCTGCTCCAGTGACTGAATAGATTCTCTCATTTGCAGTGTATATTTTTGTAACAGTCATTTGATTTTTTGTAAGAGTTCCTGTTTTATCCGAACATATTACAGTTGCAGAACCAAGAGTTTCAACAGAGGGCATTGATCTGATGATCGCGTTTCTTGAGGCCATTGCCTTTACTCCAATGGCAAGAGTTATAGTCAGTGTTGCAGGAAGACCTTCAGGAATAGCAGCTACTGCAAGACTTACCGAGGCAAGAAACGTTTCCAGAATATCCAGCTCTCTGAATATACCTGCAAGAAATGTAAATGAAGCCACTGCAATTATGGCTATAGAGAGTAAAATTCCGAAACTTTCCATCTTTTTAATAAGAGGAGTTTTAATTTCTCTGCTCTCTCTAATTGACTCGGATATACGGCCAATTTCTGTATGGTTCCCTGTTGCTGTGACTATTCCTCTTCCAATTCCCTGATGAATGTAGGTGCCTGCAAAGGCCATATTTTTCTGATCCCCAGGGGAAACATCCTTCTTTTCAACCGGATCAGTTATTTTTTCAACCGGGACCGATTCTCCTGTGAGTGGTGATTCATCACAGGTGAAGTTTTTAATATAAAATAGGCGCAGATCTGCAGGAACCCTGTCTCCTGCTTCCAGTAATACAAGGTCCCCTACCACAAGTTCTCTGCTGGAAATTACTTTCCTGTCCCCATCTCTGATAACGGTGGCTTCAGGAACCATCATCTCAGAAAGGGCCTCAAGGGCACGTTCTGCTTTTCTTTCCTGAATGAACCCGATGATCGAGTTTGCAAATACAACTCCAAGAATTACTGCTGAATCTATGTGTTCTCCTAAAAGAAAAGTAATTAATGATGCTACCAGCAGGATATATATGAGTGGACTTGCAAACTGTTTTGCAAATTTATAGAGTGGACCGTGTTTCTTCTTTGTTTCAATCTCGTTATATCCATCTCTTTCAAGCCTGTTTTTAGCTTCCTGATCCGTAATTCCCTCTTGATCACTTTCCAGTAGTTCAAAGACCTCATCTACAGGTCTGTGATACCATTTAACCTCTCCACCCATACATCACATTATATGCTGCTATGCATTAATAATTCTTTTGTATACAATTCATCTAACAGGATAATCCAGCCTGAAAAGCATATATTTGAGGGTGTTTATTTTATTTTTCAGCAATCATAACGATCCAGTTTTTTTCAGGGATCTCATGTATTTCAGCTGATGAATAGCCTGCTTGATACAGGTAATTCCTGTATTCCTCTGGTTTATAGTATTTCATTCCTGTACTTTGGGCATATCTGCTATTTCTATCCTTAAATTGTGGGTGATCGTATACTTCATTGACAACAAGAAGGATACCTTCATTTTTTAATGTTCGATGTATTTCCCTGAAATTTTCTATAAGATCCGGCCAGAAATAACAGGTCTCAAAGGCACATGCAACATCAAAAGTAAAATTTTTAAAAGGAATACAAGAAACGGATCCCTGTAATACTTGTATCTTTCCTGAATCTATGAGTTCTTTATTGACATCCCTGGCCAGTTTTACCATTTCATCTGAATAATCTATTCCGTAAACTTTACCTTCGGGGTTTAGTGAAGAAAGTACCTGCAGTGACATCCCGCCACCAAATCCAATATCCAGTATTGTTGATCCTGGCATTAATTCAATGTGTTCTAATCCCCACATCCATAGCTGCTGGTGACGTATGTTCATCTCTTTCCCAATAACTTTTCCTTCAGGACCTGATGGCCTTCTGCATTGTTGCAATCTCTTATCTAGTTCACTCATGATAGATCCTTATGTAACTGTTCCTTAACATCTGTTTTGCCTTTATGGTACTTATTTCGCTTAACATATTAATTTCTATACATAATTAACTAAAAAAATAAAAAGAGTTATATGTCTGAGATCATATCAATAAAGAAAATTACAATGTTATTCTGGATGTGAAATATGCCAAAAATAAGAATAATTGATTACTTTAAAAATGATCATGGGTATGTACCTTTTACAATTATTGGAATTGCTCTTGTGCTCGTGGCAACTCTTACTTCTGCTTATTTCTTTTATACTGATCATGAGATTGCAATGACAATTCATACAGGACAGAAATCAGACCCGGAAGAATATGTAATTGCCTGTGCTGCCTCGGATCTTTCCCGTGCTCTTAACTATGCCGGCATTGAGGCCATGTATTGGCAGGGTAAAAATCCGGTCATCAAGCATGAAGGCGCTCCTGAGGGGATCACTGGAACCAGTGGATTCGAAGTCTCGGTAGGTAGAGAAGAGATAGAACCCGGAGAAAGAGTAAAGATCTCAGCAGTGCTTCCAAGAGCTTTAAAGTATCCTGAACCTTTAATTGGCACAAATAAAGAAATTGAGATAATTTTGAAGGATTCTACAGAGAATACCATAGGTTATTTTAACTACAGCAATCCTCTCAATTTATTCTCTCCTACTTTTCTAAATGTTTTTGTCGACACATCACATGACACCAGGCCTGGTTACGGATCGGTTCAACTGCTCTATGATGGGGAGTTAAAAGCAACCAGCTGGTTTATTGCTGGCTCTGATCATGTTAAAGATATTATAGCTCACAGATTCAGTTCTCTTATAAGGCAAAATTATCAGGAAGATCTTTACAAAATTAATACATATTCATTTAATGTTAATCCGGATGTCCGTCCGGAACAGATAGTTATCAAAAAGGTTAATGGAACAAGGGAAGGTTCTGGACAAGGATATGGAGATGAAATATCTGATCAAATGTATACTCTATACTATATCATCGAAGTGAAAGGTTTGGAATATATACTGTATGATCACAAAACCGGTGAAGATATTACCGGCTCCTTTGATGTTTCCACGACTGTAAGATCAAGAAAACCCCTGCTCTCAGAACTTGTATCCGAGTATGAAGCGTCACTGAACTCCGGTTTTGTTCCGGAAGCGGTTCAGGGAATGGTAAATCTGCGAACCCTTACATATGGTCCATGGCAGCGTTATGGCAATGGTCCGCTTAATATACTTACCAATCCGTCTCTGGCAGCAATAGTCAATGCTGCAGCCCTGCACTCCCAAAAACGTACTTTTAATTCAGTTGATCCGTGGGCAATGACCTACTCTGCATATTTTGCAGGAAAGGTCATTCAGGAGGATATTATGAGTAACTCGATCCACTCCAAAGGGTCTGAAAATAGAACCTCTGAGGTGAATGATATTTATGAACAGATAACAGTGGGTCAGGATGGAATACTGGATCTTATAGAAGAGCCTGGACTGGCAATTCAGAATACTGATTCCACTTTTGAAACTGTGAATAGCAAATCAAAGATCAGAGTTTCAGCTTCGGATTATATATCTGAGGTCGTCGATGGCTGGATTTTCAGAGATCAACAATGGCCTGGATCCCTTGATCTGGTCCATGAAATAACGCAGGAGATTTACTCCGTTGATGTAGAGGCGCAGGTCTACCGCGAAGGCTTTGATGAGATCTTACCAACAGATTCGCATACTTCAGGTGCTCTAGAGTCATTTTTTTATGGAACGCATAAGATCAGATGGGATGCATCATATATTTCTTCAGGTACTCATAATGGAGCGATTCATCCCTTCTATGAATGGGAAGATACAGAAAGCAGGAGTTATGCCAGCAGAATGAACCCATCTATAAATCCACCACGTGGAAGTATTACAGATTGGAAGATCACGGGTGCATCTGTCAAACTGGTTTCTGCTGAAATTGGTGATGTACAGGTCAGTCCAGATTATTACCCAAAGGAGCACAGAATGCTCGATCACCATAGAAAATATGGTTTTCTTGAATGGGAGGAGTATATTTTTGATTGGGATATCGAATATCAGGTAAGTTATCTGATCAGGACAACATGGGATATCGAATATGACTTCACCTATAACTATAGGTGGGTGGAATTTGAGGGATACAGTGATCCTGTTAACAGGACTGGTCCGATGTACAGCATACATCATGGTAGTGGAAGTGGATCTGATTCGTGCCGTGTAAATAAGAATGATCTGATTTCATTTACCCATATACAATCTGAATCTGAGAATGCAATCCTCAATTTTTATCGTTGTTCCCCGGCCGGGGAATACAATGGAATTTACCAATATCAGGAAATGATTGAGAACGAATATCATAAAACGTATGTATATGTCAACGGTGAAAAAATGATTGATATGTCATTTTCAGATGCTGCAGACATATATTCTTCAAAATATGTAGATATGGATGATATTCATGGAAAGTACTGGCTGTATCATGACGGATGTTATCTTGAAAGAAATACTGTAAAATGTAAGGTTCCAGACTGGCTCCACCGGATTATGGCTGAGGAAATAATGATTATGATCAATCGAATTAGATCTGACGATCCCGGCTATGAGATGTCATTGCTGGAAAACCGGGATAAAAATCCTTCAATTATGCAAAAAAAGGCTGCAAATAAGTTAATTAAATCCATGGAACAGGATAGATATGACTATATATCAGGTTCCTGGTCAGGTGATGGGGAATTGATGCATACTGCAAGTGATGCCTGTCGATATATAGCTCTTAATGAGGCATATGGGAAGATTTTGAAAGATATAGAGGAAAAGAATACAGCGATTGAAGAGGGATTTGATTCTTACATATTTGATATGACAGGATCAGATAATAGAAATGTCTGGGATATAGATAGCACATCCTCTACTTCTCTATCAATATTTGGGGACCCTTCAATATCCATGGTTTCTTCTTTCATTCAGAAGAATACAGGAATCACAGATTTCATAAATATTACAGGAGAACCTGATAGCAGATATCACTGGAATGAAAATATATCTATTCTGGTTGACCAGTATCCACATTATCTTTATCATGATCCGGATTTTGATCTAAAGGAAGAATATATGTGGAGGGATGAACTCACTGGCAAAGTCATATATCCGCTGGGAGTAAGAAACACATGTGTATTTTCATTTCAATTTGCAGAAGATCTGAGCAGCATTATTGAAGGTAGCACAAATCCGGCAAAATCTGCAGCAAAGGACATGGTTGGCCAAAGTATAATCCAGATCAATTCACAAATCACATACCTTGAAAAAGCGCTTTCAGATGAAGGTGAATCTATGGATACATCTACACTGAATTTGAAACTTGATGAATTAAAATCGATATATGGGTCAGATACCCGAAAAAAGATACCTATAAAAATTTCAGAAGAAGTATGTAGTGATCCGGTACTGTCATCTAAAATCGAATCTGGAATTGTACATGATGCTGTATCGAATCATCTAGCTTACATGAGCAATGACGAACTTATTCAAAATGCTGCAGACGGCAACCTGTCTGAAGAATTGTCTATTATTCTGAGAGATAGGGTCCGGAAAAATAGCAATTATGAAGATGATGAACTGGAAGCTATACTGTACAGACTTGATTCGGATATAAGGATAGGTATTGCAACCGGGGTTTCAGAAACGGTTTTAGAAAACAGTGATGCTATAGACTTTCTTTTTGAGGAGATACAGGATGAACTGGAGTGTCTTCTGGATGATGCTGCAGATATAGCAAATGAAAGGATAGGCCATGAAATCTCAAACAGACTGAAAAAATCTATTAAATATGTGCCATCAGGATTGCCCCTTATACCTTCTCATTGGGCTTTTACAGTAAATATGTGGACCTATGATGTGGTTGGAAAATATAAATATTTCAAAATAGTTGATAACAGCAATAAAGCAATCATGCATCCCCGAAAAGGGCATATTGGTCAGGAATACGTCCGGCAGGATTCTGTGGTATATCATCCTATCAGAACCGATGAAGATGGATATCCGGTCAAACTGGGGGAAAATGAAGGAATACGTTTTCATTTTGGAGGATATGCTGCTACAGTTGTGGGTCCGGGACCGGCTGGAGTTGGTGACAAAACCGGAGGCAGAACCGAGAAGTCTGAAGGTTATGATGAACTGATCTTAGAAATGGAGGACTCAATATGAAGGTGAATAAAATATGTATTTTTATAGTAGCTCTGACTCTATTGATCTTTTTGTGTACCCCAATAAGTAGTTCCAGCAACAAGCCTGGGGATATACAGGTATATTACAATGGTGTTCACCTTCCGGGAGACAATGTTGCAGAACCAACTTTGAAGATTGGAGAACCATTTAATGTCAGAATCAATTTTACAGTATACGGGGACTATAAGATATATGTTAAGCTTGATGACTATGGAGACAACTATTTTGTAGTACAGGATGGTCCGTCTCCAGTTGGTATTTATTCAGATGTGATACTCAGGTCAGATGAATGCCATGCATTCGAATGGACAGTATATCCAACTGATAAATGGGCAGGAGGCTTTATTCCTCTGGATTTTCACTATTCAATGGTTGAAAGAGGGAATCATGTTCCAGTGGCACACGGTGCATTTACCGTAGCCTATCCTTACATAAGCCATGAACATTATGATGAAGAACCAGATATCAACAGATCAAAAATACCATCTGATAAATTCAATCAAAATTCATTATTTAGAACAGCTCTTTCTCTGATCCGCTCATTACCAGATATTATCTGGATAAACCGTGGAATTAATGTGATCTAATAGAATTATCTGAAAACAAAATCAAGTTGAAACATCTAATAGGTGGCGTTTTCAACTCTCAAAAAGAAGAACAGGTAGTTATTCATCTGAACTCATCTTCGAATTCCATAGCATCCAGTATATCTTCCCAGTCGCCCAGAATTTTTGAAATATCTGCTTTTTTAGTTTCATCATAGATTTTTACCATTCTGTTCAGGTCATTCTGATTGACTGCTGCAAATATTACATCGATCAGTGCGCATTTGCCCAGCTTGTTTAAAGCTTCTGCTTCTTCTTCTGTTTCTATGATTAATTTCATATTATGTACCTCTATTCAGGTCATTTTGCACCAGCATTTATTCACACAACACAGAATATATATTTTAATTATTTGGTACCCACAGGTTAACAGGAATTTTTCCGATAAATAATATATATTTCAGGGCGATGTATCCCTGAATATATCAAAAACTGATGAGTAACAGAATAGTATGTATTTTAAGCTTAAAGCATAAGAAACTTACTGATATTCTTTTTGCTTCTTCTGCTTGATACTTTCTTTTATAAATTTCAAGTCCTGCTTTAATTGAGCCCGGTTATATTCACTCTTTTGTGAAAACCTCATTTCAATCACCTATTCAAGCATTTACATATCCTATGCTTAACGCCTGTTCAGTATCCGTTCCAAAATCTTAAATTAGTTTAAACTCTAAAGTAGACACCTATTCTATTTTAAGAACCACCCCTAGGATCATCTCAATTCATTGCTAATTAGATATTTTTATTTCTATATAAACTCAACGAAATATGAACTATATCAAATAATTTATTTGCTTTGCAGGGAAACGCTTTACCTGCCGAAATTTAAAAAATTCCTGATAGGAGTTATATCTTTATCTCCTGCACTTCTTATGCTCGCTTTAATATGTTTATACCTAGGAACTCCATTGTCATTATCGGTTACCTGCACCAGTGCATTTGACCATGGACTATTTGGCATATAAGCGACATTTTCATGCGCAATATCGCTATCTGATTTCATAACTTTGACGATGACTTCTCCAGCAGGGGACTTAAGATACACTGCTGCTCCTTCCTTTAAATTCATTTTTTTTATGTCTTTCATATCCATTTTCAGGATTGCAGAACGCTGCTTGTATTCATCGCTGAAAACTGATTTTTCCAGAGCACAACTCTGGAATATATCCCTGTATGTAATGATTGTAATGTCGTATTCCGGTGATGAAAGGTATTTACCAAAGTCCATCAGAGTTCCTCCATTATTCTTTCTATGATCTGTTCGTCGCAAAGACTATTACCGGAGACTGCTGGATTGAACTGGACATTTTCACCGTCCATTCTAATGGCGCTCCCACTGCATTCAATACTGCTTATGGCTGAAGGAATTACCACATCCGCAATTTTTGTGGTCAGGGTTTCACATGGGTCAATAACGATCAGAGGTATGTTTTTAAGATGTTCTGCAACAAAACCCGGCATACTTATCAGAGGATCAGACCCGATTATCATTGCAGAATCAACTTTTTTATTCCTCAACTGCTCGATAACTGAATATTCCGGGCCATGCCTTACAATGACATCATTCATATTTTCATTTATTTCAAATTTCACTCTGTTTATGTATCCGGTTTCAGTGAATAGATTTTCATTGAATCCTCTCATATTGTAATGTCCTACCATGGGCAAAAGATGGAAATTGGATGTTTCATTTAGTTTGGATATCAATTTTATTATAGGTTCTATATCATTGAGGGAATATACCAGTCCAAGTCCTGCAAAAATAACTCCAAACTTTGCTTTTTTGAGTGCATTTGCAAGCTGAAGTATTCTTTTTGTATCCATATCAAAGGAGACCTTTGGCACTTTTCCGGCAATAGCAGAAATGATCGCTTCTATCAGTTCTTCATCTTTTCCCGCCGGAACCGCATAAAAATTATCTCCGCACAGGATTGCAGTATGGGACATGCGCACGTCAACTGCAATTGCTTTTCTGTCAACATCCCAGCCACGCTGGCGTTCTTTGCCACGGGGATAGTATGCGAATTTAGAGTTGTGACGTGGATGGGAGTTTGCAGGATCCGCTCCCCAGTACACAATAACATCAGCATGGTTTCTGACATCATCAAGGGTGCATGTTTTGATCCTGTCTTCAAATATAGCTTTAAGAATCGGACCCTGGCAGAAAGAGGAAGTATCATCCAGTATTGCACCTGTTTTTTTTGCCATCTCAATAGCCTTTATCTGAGCTTCATTTGTAGAATTTCCAAGTCCGAATATTAACGGATTGGTTGAATTTTTGAGTATATGAGCAGCTCTGTTGATAGCTTTATCAACACTCTCTTCTTTTCCATCAACCCTACAGATAGAATCACTGTCTTTTTTGATTCGGGATACACCTTTTATGCATGCGGTATTTACCTGAGTGATCCTATTGTCTTCTACTTTTATTTCAATATCATCACATAAGAGTGAACATCCCGGGCATACATGATAATTCTCGTTCAGGGGAATCACCTCAAATACATAAAATGATCAGCAGCATCTTTACTTATACGAATTCAATTGCCTTTGTAGGACATGTTATGATACATGCATTGCAGAGTATCTTCTCATCTCCATAGCGGCGACATTCATGTAAACTGGAAGTTCTGACGATTCCGTCAACAACTTTCAGAATAACCTTTTCGCTGGTTGGAGCTTTTCCAATTGCAGTTCCCTTTGGATCGTATGAGACGTTCACAGGACAGGCAACCACGCAATTTCCACATCCTGTACATCTCTCTTCATGAACTATAAGTCCGGTTTCAGAGACATCACCTGCAGGCTCTATTAGCTCAGATAGTTTCTGGTAATTGTCCTGAAACTTATCTTCCAGTAGTGGGGGACAGTCATCTATACTCATCTTTCTGGAAAATAAATCTACTGCAAAGGCCATACATGTGGATTTACCACATTTTTTACAGTTTGTTTTTGGCAGAAGATTATATATTTCCATCACATTTGTCATATCTATAACACCTTCAGCTCGAATTAATGGATCATATTTATATTATACAGTTATTGAAGAAATACATATCATTTCCTTTTAAAGAATAAAGAACAATGGCATGATCCATCGGTTTCAACCTCTTCCTCATGGTATATGCACGGACATATTATCTTTCGGTCTTCTTTTTCATCACCTGTGATAATGCGGCAGGGGCAGTATCTTTTTCCATATTTTTCAAGGTTATTTGAAAGACCTTCTATGACCATATCAAGTATTTCTTCATCCGGATTGAGAGCATATCCCTTCTTTTCTGCATACTTCTGTGCCCATTTGCGTATTTTATTCTTTGTTTCTTCTGTCATATATCTCTTTATCTCCTGGTGTATCAGAATTTTCTGGCTCGCCTTGCTGAAAGACCTACACTGCTGCTTACTCGGGGCTGGCTGATCGCACCTGTTGATAATACAATGATGTATCTGAATAACTTTTGTATGAATACAGGTCTGGGTACTGTTTCTTACTGATAGATTATTTATTTTTTGTATCCAGATCTGATGATGGCAGTAGGTGCGTAAAATTTATAATAATTAATAATTATATTAAGCTATATATTAGTATCTATATAATTAATCTATTATCTCAAGATTTAAGATTGTTTTCGAGAAAAATAATATCTATAAGTTATGGGACATTAGAAATGTTTCAGATATACCAAAACTATATCTCTAACAAAAATTATCCAGCATATTAGTGCATAATCATGAAAATTGGAGTATACATATGTCATTGTGGTCTCAATATTGCCAATGTCATTAATGTTGACATATTGCATTCCAAAGTAGAAAAACTTGAAGATGTAGCTGTGGTGAGAGATGTCCAGTTCATGTGTTCTGATGCAGGTCAAGAATATATCATTGAAGACATAGGTGATAATAACCTGGACAGGATTCTGGTTGCAGCATGTTCCCCAAAACTGCATGAGCAGACCTTTAGAAGAGTTATTGAAAAAGCAGGTATCAATCCCTATCTTCTTGAAATGGTAAATATTCGGGAACAATGCTCCTGGGTGCATGGTAATAATCCCCAGATGGCTACTCAGAAAGCATTTGACCTCATAAAGATGGGTCTGGCAAGGTTGAAACATTCCAATCCACTTGATATTGAAAAATTCCGGATAAATACCGATGTACTGGTCATAGGAGGCGGTGTTACAGGAATAGAAGCTTCATTAAACCTTGCTGATTCAGGATATAATGTACACCTTATAGAACAGGAGCCAACGATCGGGGGAAAAATGGCTCTTATAAATGAAGTATTTCCCACAAACGATTGTTCCATATGTGTTCTAGCACCCAAGATGACCGAAGTTCACAACCATCCAAATATAACTCTTCTGACACTTTCACAGATTACTGAAATAACAGGTAATGTGGGTAATTTTAAGATAAAAGGTGTAAAAAGACCCAGATATGTGCTGGAAGATAAATGTAAGGGCTGTGTGGAAGATTGTTCTGGCGTGTGCCCGGTTGAGATCCCCTCCAAATTTGACTATGGACTCGGAAAGAAAAAAGCGATCAGTATTCCCATTCCCCAGTCAGTTCCCCAGGTAGCCTATATAAACAGTGACTACTGTGTAGGATGCGGTCTTTGCAGCCTCGCATGCCCCGCAGAGGCAATTGACTACAAACAGAAGGAAGAAGAGTTCATATTCAATGCAGGAGCCATCATAGTTTCTACAGGCTACAGTTTGTTTGATGCCTCCAGAAAGGAAGAATATGGGTATGGAATATATCCGGATGTTATCACCAATATGGAGCTTGAGCGCCTTCTCAATGCATCAGGTCCAACCAGGGGAAGGGTTGTAGTTCCTTCATCTGGCAAAGTACCTGAAAGAGTTGCCTTCATACAATGTGTAGGCTCACGTGATGAATCTGTAGATAATCCATACTGTTCAAGGGTATGCTGCATGGCATCAATGAAGAATGCTCAGCTTCTAAAGGAGAGATATCCGCAGATTGAAATCGTCATTCATTATATCGATGTACGTGCATCTGGAGAAATGTATGAAGAGTATTATACAAAAACACAATCCATGGGTATTGATTTTATCAGAGGTAAAGCATCTCAGGTTCTGATGGATAAACAGGGTCGTCCTGCTCTCAGGTTTGAGGATACCCTTGAATCAGAGATACGACAGGAATCCTATGATATGATCGTGCTGGCAACAGGAATGGAAGCACCGGAAAATTCCCGGACAATTACGAGAATGCTCAATCTCTCCTGCAGAGCAGACCGGTTTTATTCAATTGCCCACCCCAAGATGCGTCCGGTAGACTCTCATATTGATGGTGTATTCATTGCAGGATGTGCAACAGGCCCAAAGGATATTCAGTCATCAATTGCTCAGGGTTGTGCAGCTGCTGCAAAGGTGATGAAGCTTCTGGGATCAGGGGAACTTGAAGCGGATCCTCTGTGTGCTGTTGTTGAAAAGGCCAGTTGTGTAGGTTGCGGTCTATGTGAAGATGTATGCATTTTTGGAAAGATCAGGGTTATTGACAGTAAAGCTGTTGTTGATGAAATATCCTGTCAGGGGTGTGGCACGTGCAGTGCTGCCTGTCCAACAGATGCTATAGATATGAGGCACTTTACAGATGAGCAGATATTTGCACAGATTGAGGCTGCAGTTGAATCCAGGGATGAATTTCCTCTGATAATTGGTTTTCTGTGTAACTGGTGCAGCTATTCATGTGCTGATCTGGCCGGTGTTTCCAGAATAGATTATTCTACAAATATCCGAATAATCAGGACAATGTGTGCAGGAAGGGTTGATCCCGAATTTGTTATAAAGGCTCTGGAAGGTGGTGCTGACGGTGTGCTTGTTGCCGGTTGTAAACTTGGGGAATGTCATTATGTCCACGCAAACTACAGTGCCAAGAAACGACTTGAAGCGCTTCAGAATGTGCTGGAAGAGACAGGTATTGATCCATCCAGACTGAGACTTCTCTGGATATCAGCATCAGAATGTGAAAAATTTGCAAAAACAGTTGATGATTTTGTGGATAATCTCAAAAATATTGGTCCCGTAGGTCATGAAATCCTGGAGGCAGCAGATTGAGCGAAGATGGAAAAGGGGATTCTGTCACTGTAAAAAAAAGTATGGATGTACAGGGTAACCACTTCATCTATCAGGAAGAGACTGAAAAATCTCTGAAGGTCCTGGATTATGACTATAAAAGATGTACTGGCTGTGGTCTCTGTGTGGTTGTGTGTCCGGTTGATGCTCTGGAACTTGGACCCATTAAGGAGATTGCTACAGGAATGGATTCTCCTCCTGTGATGATGGACATTGATAAATGTACTTTCTGCGGTATGTGTGCTGGTTTCTGTCCTGTAAAGGCATTCAAGATGGACATTACAGGGCAGTTTCCTCAGAAGGATGAATATCCCAAACTGGATTCAGGTGTACAGATCAATGAAAAATGTCTTCCCTGCACGCTCTGTGAACGATCATGTCCTGAAGATGCTATTACTGTAGAATTTTTAATTCCAAAAAAGGATGAAATTGCACCATTTGATGAAAGTGCAGAAGGATCAATTGAAATAGATGAGAATAAATGCAATCTATGCGGTGTATGTTCTATATTCTGTGAAGCTTTTGTTATGGTGGAAAGAGAGCCAGATCCGGTTGATCCTTTACCATATGAACAGATACTTGTTGATGAAGATAAATGTGACTACTGTGGCCTCTGTGTGGGCCTTTGCCCTGAAGATGCAATCCGAACTACCGGAGGAACTGAAAACAAATATCAGGTTCCCTCTCTGGAAGGAAAGGTTACAATTGATGATGATCTGTGTACCAGATGTTCCTGGTGCAGTGCAGTTTGTCCGTATGACGCAGTCTGTGTGAAAAAGCCATTTGAAGGACAGATCATTCTCAGGGAAAACAATGTTGAAAAATGTGATCCTCATGGATGTCATGGCTGCTTTAACGTATGTCCCTCACATCTATGGTATGTGCCGGAAAATAACGATATTGGTCACAAGATCGCGATGAAGGATGAGTACTGTATATATTGCGGTGCCTGTGTGAATGCCTGTCCTCATGATGTTATGAAAGTCTCCCGCGAAAAAGTCCGTCATACAGATATACCTGAATCCCCATGGGCATTCCAGTGGAAGGATGCAATTGAGTCTATAGTGACGTCAAAAAGATGCCATCCTGATACTTCAAGGTCAATTGAACTTGAAAAGGAAGGTCCAAAAGAGTATGTTGAAGTGAAGATTCCGGAAGTTGATGAGTCGTATCTAATAGCCGCAAAAGAGAGTCTTGAAAAGGCAAAATCAACTTTTAAGAATATGAAATTCAGAAAAAGAATTGAAAAATCGGACAAGGAAGATCAGTAACTTAATTCTGTTATCATTTAATTACAAAATCAAATTCATTTATAATATTTGATCCTGACGAACACAAAATACAGAACTTTCTGAAAATAAATATTCTAAACAATGAAAAAATAGTAATAACAATAAAGCAACAATAAGGCTTTGATAATATTGCATATTGCCCGAGGATCTATTTACTTTGATTAGATAGCTTTAAAATTACTGTATGAGAGATGGTATTTCCTATGAGTGAAAAATTTGATTATAGAGATCTTGGTTTAAAATGTGGACTTGAGATTCATCAGCAGCTTGATTCAAAAGAAAAACTTTTTTGCAAATGTCCTACTTTGATAAGAGACACTGAAGATTCCAACATGGAATTTTTCAGGTATCTTAGGCCAGTGGTCAGTGAAATGGGAGAAACTGACCGGGCTGCTGTAGAACAGTCTAAGCTCAATAGAAAGTACATCTACAGGGCATATGATACAACCTGCCTGGTCGAATACGATGAAGAACCACCTTCTCAAATGAATCGGGAAGCCCTTGAAACATCTCTTGTGATTGCAAAAATGCTGAAAATGCGTCCTGTTGACCAGGTTCATGTAATGCGTAAGATCGTTCTTGATGGCTCAAATACCACAGGTTTCCAGAGAACTGCATTTCTTGCAGGTAATGGTAGAGTTGAAACCAGTGAAGGAGATGTCGGTGTGGATGTTCTGTGTGTTGAGGAGGAAGCATCTCAAAAGATTACAGATGAAGGAGATTCGGTTATTTATTCCCTTGACCGACTGGGTATTCCTCTGGTTGAGATTGGAACCTCTCCTGATATCATCTCTCCCTTGCATGCAAGAGAAACGGCACAACAGATCGGTATGCTACTTAGATCCACAGGCAGTGTCAAAAGAGGTCTTGGGACAATCCGCCAGGATGTTAATATTTCGATAGCACGAGGTGCAAGGGTTGAGATAAAAGGCGTTCAGGCACTTGATATGATTGATACCATAGTTGAACGTGAAGTTGAAAGACAGGTAAATCTGCTGAGGATAAGGGATGATCTGAACAAAAGAGGAGCAAAGGTAAATGAACAGATATTTGATGTTACTGACATTTTTTCAGATACTGGATCCAAGGTAATTAAAAAGGCCCTGAAAAAAGATAACGGAAAAGTCCTGGCAGTTAAAATGCAGGGCTTTGGAGGGTTTATTGGTAAAGAAGTTCAGCCGGAGAGGCGTTTTGGAACTGAAATGTCTGATCATGCAAAGACATCAGGAGTTGGCGGAATCTTCCATACAGATGAGCTTCCAAATTATGGGATTGTTAATGAGGAGATTTCAGCAATGCGCAGGATTATGGATGCCGACCAGAATGATGCACTGATAATGGTTTCAGATGAGGCAGATAGGGCATATTCAGCTATGGAAGGTATTGTCGAATATGCAAAAAAAGTTCTTGAAGGAGGAGTTGCTGAATCCACACGAAGAGCATTGCCTGACGGAAACAGTTCGTATATGAGACCCCTCCCCGGAGCTGCCCGAATGTATCCGGAGACAGATGTTCCTCCTGTAGAGATTTCTTCTGATTATTTTGACAGTCTTGAAATTCCGGAGCTGCTTTCTGAGAAGGCAAAGAGGTATTCACAGGAATATGGGCTAAACGATGAAATGGCCCGGATGATTGTATACTCAAGGGATCTAACGCTGTTTGAGAATCTGGCCTCCATGTATAAGGGTAATCAGTTTATCACTCCGACCCTGATAGTTAGAACAATAACAGCCATCATTCCTGAACTGAGAAGAGAAGGTGCTGATGTTGAAGCACTGGATGAAGATCACCTGATGCAGCTATTTGATCTTATTGGAGAAGGAACAATTGCAAAGGAGGGAATAGGGGATATTCTTCGCTATCTGAGCAAAAACCCTTCAATTACCGCAGAGGAAGCCGCTTCTGAACTTGGGCTGTTGGGAGCTGATGATGAGCAGATTCAAAAATTCATTGATGAGGTACTGTATAGCAGGGAGGATTTCATAAAAGAAAAACAGATGGCAGCGGTTGGTCCCCTGATGGGAGTTGTCATGAAAGAATTTCGTGGTAAGGTTGATGGCAAGCTTGTAAGCCAGATTCTAAAGGACAGGATTCAGAAGAGACTAAATGAAAACTCCTGATCCTGATTGGCTGGTAATTCAGCTCTGGGATATGTAAATCAGCAGGATTAAAGCAAACAGCATCATGACCCATGTTATCATTGCATAGGTGGTGGTTTTCTTTGCTTCAGCTATATCCCACCAGTTACTGGGCCTAACACCCTGAGCATAAAATGTGATAACCCCTGAAAGATTGATAGCTATGATATTCACCAGGAAGAGCAACATTGCACCAAATGCAAGGTTGATGTAGCCTGCTCCTAGCAATAGCCCAAATACCACAAGGGGTGGCAAGAGGGCAACTGCAACCATGACTCCTACAATTGCAGCAGAAACTCCGGTAGTTATGGAAAGTGCTCCTGCACCACCGGCTGCAAGTCCAAGTATAACATATCCAAAATTTACTTCCGTCCTTGTTGAAATCTCTGTGATCGTGGGATCAACAAATGCAAACATTCCTGCAAAGAAGGATATGATTATGGCTATTGAAATGCCAATCAGATCAACTTTGAGTGACTTCAATCCAAGCTGAAAATCTGCCAGAGTAGTTGCCAGAGATAGAGATATATTCGGTCCAAGCAGTGGCGCAATGACCATTGCTCCTATAATTATTGCTACACTATTCTCCAGTACTCCAATAACAGCCACAATGGTCGAGAGAATAACCAGTACGTAATATTCAGATGTTATTTTGGTACTTATGGATACTTCCTCATAAAGCTCTTCACGGGTTATACTCCCATACCTGACTTCCTTTTTTGTATTTTCATCACTTTTTCCCTCAGCCAGTTCTTCGTTGTTCTCAGGCTCTTCAGGACGTGGTATGGTTGCATCAATTGAATGGATGATGATTCTGAATCCCTCTGTAACTGAGAACCAGTGTGTGAGTTCATCTATGATTTCCTGACTGTTTTCTGCACGTGCCACTATTCTGACCAGAATTTTTTCATCTTCGAGTGTTGAAAACCATGCACCAAGATGATTTTTATTCTCAAGTAATTCTTTTACACGCTCATGCTTTTCAGCCGGTAATATTAATTCAAGCAATTTTGTGGCCATTCTGGTTACCCTGGAAAGGATTTCTATTAAGAAATGGCTTTTCAGATTATATCTAATTTACTACTGTGTCGATAATCAGCCCTATTTATAGTGCCTTTGATAGATTCGTATCGCAATACTTATAGCCTATTTATTACATGTATATGCAGGTTCTGATTATGGATGCGGTATTAGGATTAGAAGATGGAACATACGTTAAAGGCACAGGTTTTGGTGCCGAAGGTACAGTTCGTGGTGAACTTGTTTTTACAACTCAGTACACCGGATACGAAGAGGCTCTTACTGATCCTTCTTATAAGGGACAGATTTTGATGTTCACATATCCTCTGATAGGAAACTATGGAGTAAGTGGAGATCACTTCCAATCAGATGGGATTAAGGCGGAAGGTTTTGTTGTGCGGGAGCTGTGCAACTATCCCAGCCATCACAGATCCTCACGTAATATAGTTCAGTGGGCTGAAGATGAAGGGATTCCCGGTATTTCAGAGATTGATACTCGAATGTTGACCATCAAAACACGTGAACACGGAGCAATGCGGTCAGCTTTGATTGTAGGAAGTGATGACGGTGAAGAAGCTGTGGAGCTTGCAAGAAAGTTACCTCCAATATCTGAACTCGATCTTTTATCGAAAGTGACCTGCAGAGAGCCATACCATATAAAGAGTGAAAAAAGCTCCTTGAATAAAATGAATGCGGTGGTAATTGATCTTGGACTGAAGAATAATATACTATCCAGTCTTTTGGACCGAGGAGTAGATATTACAGTTGTTCCGGCTACATCACCGGCTTCAACAATTGAAAGTTATGATCCGGATTTCCTTTTTCTGACAAATGGTCCCGGAGATCCCAGACATGCGTCAGCTGCCATAAATAATGTGAAGGAATTTGCAGGTCAGTTTCCTATAATGGGCATATGTTTCGGAAATCAGATAATTGGTCGTGCAATGGGTGCAGATACTTACAAACTCAAATTCGGTCACAGAGGAGCAAATCAACCAGTGAAGGATCTTGAATCCGGTAATATTTATATTACTTCTCAGAATCACGGATTTGCAGTTGATGGTGATTCTCTGGACGGTACTGAAATAAAGGTAACGCAGGTGAATGCCAATGATCAGACCGTTGAAGGAATTTCTCACGATTATCTGGATATTTTCAGTGTGCAATATCATCCGGAAGCCCACGCGGGCCCCATGGATACTGAAAGTTTATTCTTTGATAAAGTTATCAGGACTGTCGGAGGTGCAAAATAATGCCAAAAAGGAATGACATAAAAAAGATCCTGCTGATAGGCTCCGGACCTATCATGATCGGACAGGCAGCAGAGTTTGATTTTTCTGGAAGCCAGGCATGTAGATCTCTTAAAGAGGAAGGCTATGAGGTAGTTCTGGTAAACTCAAATCCGGCAACTATTATGACAGATCCTGAAACTGCAGATGCGGTTTATATCGAACCTCTTGAAGCAAGGGTTATAGAAAAAATTATTGAAAAAGAACGCCCAGATGGTATTATTGCCGGTATAGGGGGGCAGACCGGGCTTAACATGACCAGTGAACTGGCCGAACTGGGTATTCTTGATAAATACGGGGTAAAGCTTCTGGGAACTTCTCTGGATGCAATAAGGGATACAGAAGACCGTGAATTATTCAAACAGGCAATGGAAAGAGTTGGAGAAAAGGTAGCTCGCAGCAGAGCTATTTCTTCCATAGCAGATGCCGAAAAAATGATCGATGAGCTTGGACTTCCCCTGATCGTAAGACCTGCCTATACACTTGGGGGAGCAGGGGGTGGAATTGCCCGCACAAGAGATGAACTCTTGCAGATCGTGGAAAATGGACTTCGCAGAAGTCGTATCAACCAGGTTCTTATCGAAGAAAGTGTTCTTGGGTGGAAGGAATTTGAATATGAGGTTATCAGGGATTCAAATGACACATGTCTTGTTATATGCAATATGGAAAATATCGATCCAATGGGAATCCATACCGGTGAATCGATGGTTGTAACTCCATCCCAGACTCTCACAGATGAAGAACATCAGACTCTCAGGTCGGCTGCAATAAAGATCATCCGTTCTTTTGGGATAGAAGGTGGCTGTAACATCCAGTTCGCAGCAAAAGATGGTGAATACAGGGTTGTTGAGGTAAATCCTCGTGTATCCCGTTCATCAGCACTTGCATCCAAGGCAACAGGTTATCCTATTGCCAGAGTCAGTGCGAAAATAGCTGTTGGTATGAGGCTGGATGAGATATTGAATGATGTAACCAAGAAGACACCTGCATCATTTGAACCCACAATAGACTATGTTGTGACCAAAATTCCCAGATGGCCTTTTGATAAATTCGTAACTGCTGATAAAACCCTTACCACATCAATGAAAAGTACTGGAGAGGTAATGTCCATTGGTAGGACGATCGAACAATCATTGCTCAAGGCAGTTCGCTCTCTTGATATCGATATAGACTTGGGATCCGGCAAGTGGGACAGAAATGAAATTATAAACTTGCTGAAAATACCAACCAGTGAAAGACTTTTTGTAATTTATAAAGCTCTTGAGACTGGATTTACAGTGGATGAAATCTGTGAAATGAGCAGCATAGATCCCTTCTTTATTCAGAAGATGAAGAATATTGTAGATATTGAGGATGAGTTTAGAAAATATTCTAATCTACCTGTCGAAGAGATCCCATCCTCACTCCTTAAAAAAGCCAAACGCATGGGTCTAACGGATTCACGAATTGCCGCACTTACAGATAAGACCCGTGAGGAGATTAATGATCTAAGGCGCAGTACAGGTATTTCGGTGACCTACAAGATGGTGGACACATGCGCAGCCGAGTTTGCTGCAGCAACTCCTTATTATTATTCCTGCTATGAAACACAGTGTGAAGCAGAACCTACAGATCGCAAAAAGATACTGATAATTGGTGCGGGTCCCATACGTATCGGTCAGGGTATTGAATTTGATTACTGTACAGTCCATGCTGTTTCTGCTATACGCAGTGAAGGTATTGAAACACATATCATCAACAATAATCCTGAAACAGTCTCCACAGATTATGATACTTCAGATAAACTGTTTTTTGAGCCCATTACCCTTGAAGATGTAATGAATGTTATTGACAGGGAGCGCCCGTATGGTGTACTGGTACAATTTGGAGGACAGACTTCTGTAAATCTTGCACTTTCACTTGAAAACGAACTTAAAAGACGGCAGGATCTGGAAACTGTTATTCTTGGAACATCCCCTGAGAGTATTGATATCGCAGAGGACAGGGAAAAATTCAATCAGATGATGAACAGATTGGACATAAAACAGCCAGATGCAGGATATGCAACATCACATGAAGAGGCATTGAAAATTGCATCAAGGATTGGATACCCTGTTCTTGTAAGACCCTCCTATGTACTTGGTGGCAGGGCCATGGAAATCGTTTATGACAGAAATGATCTTGAACGTTATATGCGGGAAGCTGTAAGAGTTTCTCCGGAGCATCCGATTCTGATTGATGATTTCCTTGAAGGTGCAATTGAGATTGATGTGGATGCTGTATGTGATGGGAAGGATGTTCTTATAGGTGCTATCATGGAGCACATAGAAGAAGCCGGAGTTCATTCCGGAGACTCAGCCTGTGTGATCCCGCCGCAATCACTGTCTGAAGATACACTATCCACAGTAAGGGAGTATACCCGCAAAATAGCTCTTTCATTGAATGTAAAGGGTCTGATCAACATTCAGATGGCTAAAAAAGGAGATGATATATATGTTCTGGAAGCAAACCCTCGTTCAAGCAGAACAATTCCTTTTGTATCCAAAGCAGTTGGATTGCCTCTAGCAAAAATAGCTGCTCAGGTTATTATTGGCCATACTCTGAAAGATCTGGGATACACTCAGGAAAAAGAACCCTCTGTAGATCATGTTTCTGTAAAAGAGGTTCTGTTGCCATTTGATAAACTTCCTGGTGCAGACCCGGTACTTGGTCCCGAGATGAAGAGTACCGGTGAGGTTATGGGTATTGATTATAGCTTCGGTCTTGCCTTCTTTAAGGCACAGTTGAGTGCTGAGAACCTTTTACCACTTGCTGGTAAGGTATTCATGTCTATCAGGAATGAAGATAAGGAAAAGATGGTGGAAGTTGCAAGGAAAATGCAGAAAGTAGGATTGGAGCTTATGGGTACCCGCGGCACTTCTAACTACATGTCAGAACATGGGATTGAAATGGAGACCATCAAGAAAGTTCATGATGGTAGTCCCAATGTTATCGATATGCTCCGGAGAAATGAAGTTTCTCTTATCATAAATACTCCCACTAGCAAGCAGGCACGCAAAGACGGCTATCAGATACGTAGAGCGGCTGTTGATTTCAGGGTGCCATACATTACCACTGTTCAGGCTGCAGTTGCAGCAGCCGAGGCAATGGATGCCATGAAGAATGGTGATATTATAATTAAATCGGTAAACGATTATAACCGGGAAGTATTGCAGGGCAGTTACAAGCAATAAAGCAAATGAGGGCTTAAAATGAGTTGCATTATGCACTCTGGCCATCTATTTTATATATGTACCACAACACATACAGACATTTTATGAGCTTAAAGGATCTGATATTATGGTAAAAAAAGCAGTACTGGCATACTCTGGGGGTCTTGATACTTCAGTATGCATTCCCCTTCTGAAAGAAAGATATGATTGCGATGAGGTAATCACAGTAGCAGTTGATGTTGGACAGCCTAAAGAAGACCTGATGAAGGCTGAGGAGAAGGCTCGAAAGATTAGTGATAAGCATTATACCATTGATGCACGCGAGGAGTTTGTTAATGAATATATATTTCCCCTGATAAAAGCCAATGGGGATTATGAGGGCTATGTGATGGGCACCTCCATAGCACGTCCACTAATTGCGAAAAAAGTAGTAGAGATCGCCAGAAAGGAGGATGCATCTGCTCTTGCACACGGGTGTACCGGCAAAGGCAATGATCAGCTCAGGTTCGAAGCTGTTTTCAGGCTGACAGACATGGAAGTTATCGCTCCTATGAGGGATATGAACCTTACAAGAGAGTGGGAAATAGAATATGCAAAAGAACACGGTATACCTGTCACCGCAACATCAGAAAAACCATGGAGTGTAGATGAAAATCTCTGGAGCAGAAGTATTGAAGGAGGATTGCTTGAAGATCCCGGATATGTTCCTCCGGAGGAGATCTATGAATGGACTGTTTCTCCTGAAGATGCACCGGATCCTCAGATTATTGAAATTGGATTTGAGAATGGTGTACCTGTTTCTCTGAACGGGCAAATGTCTGGTGGTGTTGAGCTGATCGCTACTCTCAACACATTAGCAGGTTCTCATGGAGTCGGACGTACTGATCTGATCGAAGACAGAGTACTCGGACTCAAAGCCAGAGAGAATTATGAACACCCTGCAGCTACAGTATTGCTGACTGCCCACAGAGACCTGGAAAAATTAGTACTCACACGAGCTGAGCTAAAATTTAAATCTATGGTTGATTCACAGTGGTCTGAACTTGCCTACTTCGGTCTTGTAGATGAACCCCTGTACCAGGATTTGAACGCTTTTATCGACAGGACACAGGAAAGGGTATGCGGAACTGTTAAACTCAGGCTTCAGAAGGGCAGTGTATCTATTATGGCACGTACTTCTCCATATGCGCTGTACTCAAAAGAACTGGTATCCTTTGACAGTGAAACAATTGATCAAAAGGATGCAGAGGGCTTTTCAAAATACCATGGATTCCAGTCCAGGGTCTATAAACGCTTTGTAGAAAAAAATGAATGAGAATGCTAATATTTCTCAGAAATTCTCTTCATTATTTTCACTTTCATCTTCTGGCTCTGAAACAATTTCGAAATCACAGCATTTTTTATCATCTTCTTTTTTACCAAATAACCTGTTCAATAGCTTTTTAACCATTTTTATATTTCTCCTGGAATTTATCTATATATTTATTGGTGGCTCAACTTTGCTGTTGTACTCAGCTCAGGATGGAGAATAATATCCCACCTGATGTTGCAAGCACCATTACAGTGATTATGAATGCAATAACCAGCTTTCTATTAAATATTGCAGATAGCAATGAAACCATTGGTATACTTGCTCCTGAACCTCCAATGATCAATGCCATTACAGCTCCGATTCCCATTCCTTTTGAAATAAGGACATCACTTATTGGTATCATTGTTTCCACTCTTATATACATGGGTATTCCGATCAGTGCAGCAGCAGGAATGGCGATTGGATTGGATGGTCCTGCAATTTTTAATATGAATTCTTCCGGAAGATATCCGTAAATCAGTGAACCGATTCCTGTTCCCAGTAGCATCCATGGAAGCATCTGCTTGAATAAAGTCCATGAATCTCTAAAGGCACCTGCCATCTTCTGTCTGTGACTGCTCTGTATATATGCTTTTTTGCATGTACTTTGCCGGACTGTGACATTTTTTATTTCATCTTCAAACCCCAGTTTATTCCATACATATCCTGTAATAACTGCTGCCGGGAATACAATGATAAAATATATTGCAGCTACCCTGATCCCCAGAAGAGCTATCAATAATCCCATGATAACAGGGTTAATCAGAGGGGATGCTATTAAAAAGGACATTGCAGCTCCAAAAGGCACACCTCCTTTAAGCATTCCAAGAAGAAGAGGTATTGTGGAACATGAGCAAAAAGGCGTGGTCATACCCAGACCTGCACCAAGACTGTTGTTTATTATCCAGTTTTGTGAGCGGCATGCAGCATTTTTTATTCTGTCAGGATGAACATATTCCTGCAATAATCCTATCAGAAATGAAATTCCAATAAACAGAATAGTCAGTTCCAGTGTAATTTTCAGAAAAAATCCCAATGTATCTTCCAGTACAGGGAAAACCATCATTTTTCCTCTTTCTGGCACAGTTTTTCATGGACATCCAGCAGTGCCTGAGCAGTTTCTTTCCATGCCTCAAGACCAGTGCAGCATGCTCTTTTTCCTTTTTCAGTTAGGGTGCAGACTTTACGGCTTCGACCACTCACAGTCTCTTTTTTGCAGATAATATATCCTTCTTTTTCAAATTCTTTCAGAACCGGATACAGTGTTCCTTCAGTCGGTGCACAGCATCCATTTGTCATTCTGGATATTTTCCTGGATATCTCATAACCGTGCAGTGGCTCATCATAAAGAACTCGGAGTATAAAGAGTCTTGAAAGACTGATTTTTATCAGTCCGTTCCAGTATTTTTTATCCAGGTAATCATTGCTCAACTTTGTATCACCTCTGTATATTCGAGCATCAATACATTGTTATCCAATGCATCAAATATCAATGTATACGGATATATAAGCCTGATGCTTTTTCCAGCATTCAAGCCTAAAGTTCTATTTGTAGAATTTATAGCAAAAGAGTGACATAACCTTCATGATCTGAAATATGGAAATGAATAGAGAAATTTTATAAAAGAACAAATAAATAGAAAAAGGTCGGACTTACGCCTGCATAAAATCTAAACTCGGTCAGTTAGCATGCACTCAAATACTATTTTACAGGAATTTATCCGAAAAAGTATCCATCTTACCTCAGTTGTAATTGTGATCGTTTATTTTTATGCCGGAAAGAATGCTGTCATGGGAATGTTGATTCTTTTTTTACTCCTATTTCTGATTATTGAAAATGGGAGGTTAAAGTACAATATAAGCATTCCTCTTTTGCAGTCTCTGTTTAGAAAAAATGAAATATCTCATCCGGCTGGTCATATTTACTTTATAATTGGGGCGATAATCTCCATTTCGATCTTCAGTTATGAGATTGCCTCGGCTGCAATTCTGATGGCTACTTTTGGAGATTTGACTGCAGCACTTATTGGAAAAAAATATGGTAGAACAAAGATATTTCACGGTCCAAAATCGCTGGAAGGAAGTTTGAGTGCATTGATAGTTAATTTTGTTATTGGATACCTGTTCCTTGGAGGCTGGCCTGTTGCACTCATTATGGCATTATCTGCAACAATTGCAGAGCTGTGGTTTACACATGTAGACGATAATCTGGCAATTCCAATATTTTCAGGTTCAGTAGGGTATGTTGCAGTTTTCATTATTTCAAATATCTAGTTGTAGTTGTTACAGTGACCAATGCTGCAATTATTTATTATATTAGAACGTTATATATAATCTATAACCAGTGAAACTTATATATTTCTGGAGGTAGAGGGTGGATAACCGCAAAAAAGGTTTAGAGGATGTTATTGCCGTTGAAACAAAGATCGCCTATATTGATGGAATTAAAGGGATACTGGCATACAGAGGCATAAACGTAGCTGATCTAATGGATTACTCCTATGAAGAAGTATCCCATTTGTTACTTAAAGGCTATCTGCCTGATGAAAGTGAACTCTCAGACTACATAACAACCCTGAGGAATGAAAGAGAGCTGGATTCTGGTGTAATAGATATATTGAGGATATGCAATAAACAGGCGGATGCCATGGATGTTTTAAGGACTGCGGTTTCTTACATTTCCCAATATGATGCTGATTATAATGACAATTCTGTAGATGCGAATACCAGAAAAGCTGTTAAAATGATTGCTAAATTTCCAACTATAGTTGCTGCATTTTATAGAATAATAAACGGCCTTGAACCAGTTTCTCCTGATTCTGAGCTTGGACATGGTGCAAATTTCTTATATATGCTTAAAGGGACCCGGCCAACAGAGCTTGAAGCAGAGATTATGGAAAAGGATCTGATACTGAGCGCTGAACATGGACTCAATGCCTCCACATTTGCTTCAAGGATAACTGCATCCACACTTTCAGATATACATTCTGCTATAATCTCCGGTATCTGTACCCTCAAGGGCCCATTGCATGGAGGAGCCAGACTCGGGGCTATGAATATGCTTGATGAAATCGGATCCATAGATAATGTTGAGAATTTTGTGGAAGAATGTATCATAGCCAAAAAAAGAATTGCAGGTTTTGGTCACCGGGTTTACAAGACCTATGACCCAAGGGCCAGAGTATATCGCAATCTTGCAAAAGAACTTTCGTATGAAGATGCCGAAAATGGATGGTATGAGATTGCAGAGAGACTTGAGGATGTGGTCAACAGGGAATTTGTTAAAAAAAGTGCAAAAATCATTTATCCAAATGTTGATTTTTATGCTGCTGTTGCCTATAAGTATCTAAGCATCCCTGCTCAGCTATCCACTTCCATATTTGCTCTTGGAAGAGTAGCAGGATGGACGTCTCATTGTCTTGAGCAATATGAAGATAATAGATTGATAAGACCTCGGGCCAAGTTCATCTGGAGAATTTATGACAAATGATTCTTTTATTTCTCTTTGATGATGTGATCCAGTGATGATATGCCGATAAAGATCAGACCCCAGGAATCTCTGAAGTTGATACATCCCAGATCACTCAAGTATATGAGCAAGTATCTGCAATCACTGGTTGAGGGCAGACTATGGCTTAAAATTTTTATAGGGATGTTTCTTGGAATTGCTGTAGGACTATTGCTTGGACCCACCTACGGTCTTGTAGATCCGGTAACTGCCACTATACTTGGTGAATGGCTTGCGTTACCAGGGTACATTTTCCTTGGTCTTTTACAAATGATTGTAATACCTCTGGTATTTGCATCGATTATAAGGGGAATTGCTGCAGGAGAGGATATAGAACAGCTTAAAAAAGTTGGTCTTAGAGTCGTAGGCTATTTTCTGATCACCACTGTAATTGCTGTATTCATAGGATTGGGGCTGGCCACTACAATACAGCCAGGACAGTACATTAGCAGTGATGCTGTAAGGGCCACAATGGGAGACGTGGTGGCACCGGTGGATGTAGTAGAGAATGAAATAAGCAATTCTGTTATAGTATCAATTCCAATGCAGATTGGATCACTTCTTCCTACAAATCCATTGGCTGCAATGGTATCAGGGCAGATGCTTCAGGTGGTCCTTTTTTCCATAATCGTAGGTATTGCTCTTGTTTCAATGGCTCCTCAGCAGTCAAAGCCATTGCTGGATCTACTTGGATCTGTTCAGGAAGTATCGATGCTGGTTGTAAAATGGAGTATGCTACTGGCTCCGTTTGCTGTTTTTGGGCTTCTGGCAAAATTTACTCTAAACATTGGTATTGAGGCACTGCTGGGAATGACTGTTTATGTAGGAACTGTTCTACTTGGTTTATTGTTGCTGTTTTCTCTATATATGCTTATTCTGTATATAGTTGCCAGTATGAATCCCTTTGTTTTTCTAAGATCAGTACATGATGTTCTTCTTCTTGCATTTTCAACATCAAGTTCTGCAGCAGTAATGCCACTGTCTATTAAAACGGCTGAAGACAAATTGGGAGTTAGACCTTCTGTATCTCAATTTGTTGTTCCTCTGGGTGCGACTATTAATATGAATGGTACGGCTCTCTATCAGGGTGTGGCAGCTGTATTCCTGGCTCAGGTATTTGGTGTGGATCTTGGCTTTGGTGAGATGTTATTGATTGTTATTACAGTTGTTGCAGCATCAATAGGTACGCCTGCAACACCAGGTGTTGGTATTGTAATACTTGCAATGATACTTACCAGTGTGGGAATTCCTGCAAGCGGAATTGCTCTGATAATCGGTGTTGACCGTATTCTTGATATGAGTCGTACATCTGTTAATGTTGCAGGTGATCTTGTAGCATGTTCTGTGATGGAAAAATGGGTTGGTGGCGAAAAAAGTGTTCTTGATGAGATTGCTCAGGAGCAGGACCTGGAACAGAAAAGAGAACTTATTGATGAAGATGTGATCATCGATTCCAGCAATGTTATCGCTGATGACGGAACAGCATCTGTTTAATAAGTATACTAAACTAATGGTTACGAAAATCTATTTCATCCTTTATTCTTATAGATGAACTATTTAGATATGGGGGTTTGAAAAATAAAAATTGCAATTTTGTCAGAAAATAAAAATTTATACTCTACCAAAAGACTTGTGGAAGTTGCACAAAAAAGAGGTCATGAGGTAATTGTAATCAACACTCTCAGGTGTTATATGAATATAACTTCCAGAAAACCAAGTATTCACTATAGAGGTGAGATCTTACCGGCATTTGATGCAGTAATTCCGCGTATAGGTCATTCCATTTCCTTTTACGGAGCTTCAGTGGTACGTCAGTTTGAGATGATGAATGTTTTCTGTTTGAATGAATCTGTGGCTATAACACGTGCCAGAGATAAACTGAGATCTCTGCAATTACTTTCAAGAAAAGGCATTGGATTGCCGGTTACAGGTTTTGCTCATTCTCCGGATGATATTGAAGATCTCGTAAAAATGGTTGGAGGCCCTCCTCTGGTTATCAAGCTTTTGGAAGGTACACAGGGTATAGGTGTTGTCCTTGCAGAAACCAGAAGTGCTGCAAGAAGTGTTATTGAAGCTTTTCTGGAGATGAAAGTCAATATAATGGTACAGGAATATATACGGGAGTCCGGAGGGGCGGATATACGCTGTTTTGTAGTTGGAAACAAAGTAATTGCTTCAATGATGAGACAGGCAGTACCAGACGAGTTTCGTTCAAATATCCATCGGGGAGGAACTGGTAAATCTGTGAAACTAACATCTGAAGAACGCAAGACTGCTGTCCAGGCTGCAAAGATAATGGGTCTTAATGTGGCAGGAATTGATATACTCCGGTCCCAGAGAGGTCCACTTGTAATTGAAGTAAATGCATCTCCTGGACTTGGAGGTATTGAAAGTTCAACAGGTAAGGATGTTGCAGGAGCAATAATTGAATTTATAGAAAAGAATGCAAAACCCGGAAAAACACGTACAAAGGGTAAAGGTTAAAAAAAGGTAAAGGCAGAAATGTAAACATGGGAAAGAACAATCAAGGTCTTGTTATTGGTAATACTGAAATAAAACCAGGTGAGCGCAAAGTAGTGGAATTGTCAAAAGCAGGTATATATTCCCAGACCCCTATAAGGATCCCTGTCCATGTTATACGTGGAAAAAAGGATGGTCCTCGTCTTTTTGTTCTTGCAGGGATACACGGAGATGAAATCAATGGTATTGAAATTATCAGACGCCTGTTAAGGTCATCCAGATTTAAGAAAATGAGGGGTACTCTGATAGCTGTTCCTATTGTAAACATTTATGGTTTTATTTTCCTGTCCCGCTATCTTCCAGACAGGCGTGACCTTAATCGGTCTTTTCCTGGTTCAGAGAAGGGGTCTCTTGCTGCAAGACTTGCAAATTTACTTATGACTGAAGTGGTCAGCAAGTGTACTCATGGTATTGATTTACATACCGGGGCAATTCATAGAAGTAATCTCCCGCATGTAAGGGCAAATCTTGATAGAGAAACAACCGAAAAGATGGCAAAAGCATTTAACCTGCCGTTAATACTGGATACAAAATCAATCGATGGATCACTCAGACAGGCATGTGACGATTCAAATATTTCAATGCTGCTGTACGAAGGGGGAGAAGCTCTAAGATTTGATGAGGTCTCAATCCGTGCAGGTGTGAAGGGTATAAGAAACGTAATGCATTATCTGGGAATGCTACCAACTCCTGCAAGAAAAAAATCCAGCAGTATCATACCCCGAATAGGCAGGTCCAGTAAATGGGTGCGTGCTCCAAACAGTGGAATTTTTTATCCGTTAAAAAAGCTTGGAGATCAGACTAACAAGGGAGAATCTACAGGAGTTATTGTAAATCCTTTTGGAAATGAAGAATCCCCTATAGTATCCTCAACTACAGGAATTATTATTGGAAGAAATAATCTTCCAATGGTAAATGAAGGAGATGCACTGTTTCACATAGTAAGTTTTAAGGATGTCGATTCTATCTCTGCTAATATTGAAGTACTGGAGGATATGGGTCCTTTTATTACAGGTCCTTTATTTGATATTCAAAACAATAAATAATTTTATTTAAAGTGTATAATCTTAACATAGCTATCAATTCAGATATCAGATCTCATCAAACCTACCCAGTCTGATCCTTATGAAATTATAGATCTCACTGGCAATATCTATATTGCAGCATTGTTCAATCCCTTCAAATCCAGGTGAAGAATTAGCTTCACAGACCTTGAAGTGATCTCCATCAAAGAGAAGGTCTATTCCTGCTATCTCCAGCCCGAATATCTTTGCTGTTTCGTTAGCAAGCCACTCAATTTCAGGTGTGATCCTGAATTCTCTGACTGTTCCACCTCTTGAAAAGTTTGCCTTGAAACTATCATCTTTTGCAGATCTTTCAATACATGCTACAGCACGTCCTCCAATCGTAAATACGCGAAGATCCCTCCCCCTGCTGCAACCTATAAATTCCTGAAGAATTATATTTATATTGCTTTTTGTTGCCTGGATCAATTCCATAAGGTCTGTGAAATTTGATTTATTCTCTGATAAAAATACTCCACTTCCCTGGGATCCGGATACAGTTTTGACCACAAGTGGAAATCCCAGCTGCTCTTTAACAAGTTCAACATCAACAGGATATTTAACAAGCATTGTTTTTGGTACTGGAATGCTCTTTTCTGCCAGAATCTGCTGAGAGTATAGCTTATCCTTTACAGTATCAATACTGTTTGAAGAATTAACTGTATAGACCCCCAATCGTTCAAGGTGTCGAATAACAGCCAGTGCAAAATATGTTGTCCCGGCTCCCATTCTGGGTAACAGAAAATCTGGAAGCATTACTACTTTTCCATCAAGGAGTACGCTGTTTCTTCCATCCCTTGTCACAATCAGCTCAAACTGTTCAGGTCTAACAACCTTTACATCAATTCCTTTCTTTTCTGCAGCTTCCAGAAAGCGATTTATCTCATAATGCTCCGCTTTTAGACTATCCTGAGATTCTTTATATAAAATCCAGCCCTTCATTTATGCTCCATTCCCGATACAACAACTATGATCTGTAAATTTAAATTCGTGTCTGATATCTGGAAGTGAATATTTTTTAATCATGTATAGCGACTAATTATCATCTTCTGCTTTTTTTAGTGTAATCCAGAACACACATCCTGGGCCTTCGGGGTTATCTTCCACACCACCCTCTTCTCCATGAAGATCCATTATCCTCTTGACAATGGCCAGGCCAAGACCGGATCCTTTTACCGAACCTTTTTCAACTCTGGTAAAACGATTGAAAATATCTTTTTTTGCCTCATCAGGAATCCCTTTGCCAAAATCAGTTATTTTTATTTTCCATCTCTTTTCTTCATCAGATATGTCAATAATTATCTTACCTTTTTCAGGACTGTATTTTATGGCATTTGAAAGAAGGTTTGAAAATACATCTTCTATTATTGGATTTGACATTGCATAGCACTTATTGGGTATTCTGAGATCAATCTCGATTTCATTTTCATCGATCTGATCCGCATAACTTTGAAGCACATTTCTCATTATTGAACATATATTAGTATATTCAAGTTCTATTTGCTTTGTATCCTCAAGTTTTGCTATCTTGGCAGCAAGTTCTATCATAGTAATTAGCTTCTCACTGTTGTGTTCTATCATGCTTAATGTATGAGCCTTTTCTTCATCCGTCTCCTTTTCCTGCAAAAATTCTGTAAGGCCTTTTATCACAGTTGTTGGGTTCAGGAGATCATGATGCATGATATCTATAAACAGATCTTTAAGTTCATTTGAATGTCTGAGTTCCTCTGCCATCTTTTTATCACTTACATCAACGATGACTCCAACTACGCCGTCATGCTTTCCGGTATTACTCTCAAAAATAGATTTACTAATAATAACATTATGATTTAATCCGTCTGGATACCTGAGGGTTGATTCAAATTTATGAATCCCATCTTCAGGGAGGGCACTTATATTATTTTCATATTTTTCCGTATTGAGGTGTTCTGGAAAAATTTCGTTTACTGCTTCACCTATGATCTCTTCTCTGTCAACACTCATTACCTTCTCAAATTCAGTATTGCATCCAAGTAACAGATTCTCTCTACTTGTGTAATATATCGGGGCTGGAATTGCATCCATCACCTCCTGCAGGAAATGAAGACTCTCATCTTTCAATGCGTTTGATTTTTCCAGATCCTGTGAGTATTCCTGGAGAGTATTCAGGATTTCATTCAGTCCCCGGGGAATTTCATAAAAATCAATGTCTACATCTGTATCAGCCCTGGCACTAAGATTGCCCTTGAGCACATCGTCAGATATTCTTTTAAAGTCAGTGACAATTCTGTTTATGGATCCTGCAACTGAGTCTGCTGTCATATAAGCTATCATCCCCATAAAGACGATAGCTATAAGTGATATTTTGATCAACTCTCTTTTGATCTCATCAACGCCAGCAAGCATTTCATCTTTTGGAACAACCAGAATGAATGAGAAATTGCCTGTCTGTATAGGTTCATAAAATATTATTGAATCCATTTGATTAACAGGATCCTTTGAAACTACATATCCGCTTTTTCCTGTATGTATATCTTCTGCAATTTCCAAACATTTTTCATTTTCCAGATCACAGAGGCTGATATTACCTATCCATTCTTTATTCACAGGGTGTGTAAGCAGAGTCCCCCTGCTATCTGTCATCAGTGCATAACCGCTATTAAAAGGTTTGATATCGCTTACAACCTCATCTATATATCTCAGTGAAACATCTATGCCGGCAACACCTACAAAATCTCCATTTTTAAATATTGGGGAGACGAAGCTTACAATAAACACTCCTTCATAATAGTAGGCATCTGTTATTATACTCTGCTCCAGTCTTTTTGGAGCCTGGTAGTAGTCTTCTGTTTCATAGTCAACAAGCGGCTCCAGTTTTATATCCCCGTCAATTCTGTTCCAGTAGGGTATGAACCTTCCTGTTGAATCATGACCTTCAGAATTAATATATTTGTGATCTTTTCCATCAAAGGCATCTGGTTCATAAGCCACAAATACAGCAAGGATATCTGGATGATCTTCAAGTATCTTTTTTAGAATCAAATTTGTTTTTTCTCTGCTTGGGTTTTCATATGCTGACATCGTACCTGCAAGCACATGTGGTATTGCAGCATTTTCTCTCATATCAGCGTTGAACTGACTGGCGAACTTTTCTGTCATTTCAACAGATTGCTTATATGCAATGCTTTCTTCTCTTGATGTGACTGTGGAGACAATTACTGTTGTAGTGACAGTCATTATTAAAACAATGCTAATAACGATATACACAATGAGCTTTTTTCTTAATGGTACATCCAGCAATTGTCTCATGATATTATCCTGTGAATTTTGTTATTCACTGCAATTTATGACATTATATATATAGATAATTATAATTTACAGTTAAAATTTTAGTATTTATCATATCTTAACATACTATAGATATAATTTATAGATGACCGAATTTTATATAACACTTGTTAAAAAATATATTTGTATATATAACAATTTAAGTTGATTAAATTACTTTAGATGTTGGTTTTATCAAAAAAGAAGTACGAATTGTTTGTTAAATAAATAATTTCATATAGGAATTTCACCAGTTAGGTTCATTACCATCCGGCTGACGATAATCTGCAACTTTTTTTATGGCCAGGTATAGTGTGCTTAATAGGAATGCAAACCAGTAAGTTGTAAATCTTAAGACCAGAGCAAAGGTTATGGCAAGAGAAGATGCAATCCCCATTGAACTCAACAGAACCAAAATGCTTCCTTCAAAGGTCCCGATTCCTCCGGGAGATACTGGAACCATTGCTATCATGTATGAAAGTATTGTTACAGTAAAGATTGCAGCAACTCCAAGATCAATATTTATTGCATCTGCAAGCAAATATGCCTTTACTCCAAACAGTCCCCAGATGATAAATGATAGTGTCAGCAATACCGGAATATATGAGTTTTTATTTTTCAGTATTCTGACCGAATCTCTAAAATCACTTAAATTATTTGAGATCCTGACTTTGATTGTATTTTTCACTGGGAATTTTTCAGTAAATCGAATCATTGCTTCAGGAAACATAACTATCAGAGAAAATGATGTAAAAATTCCCAGAAACAGAATAAAAGCTCCTGTAAATATATACATGCTCTCAGTTTGCTTATCACCATAGAAGATAATCCATCCAAGTGATGCTAGGCAAAGGGTCATAAATGGAAAGAGGCTGATTATTTTCTGGATACAGATAATAGCTGTGGCATCTGAGCCGGATATATTCCATCTTGAACGCATGAGTAATACCTTTGTCAGTTCTCCTCCGGCTTTTAATGCTGGTGTTATGCTTTCAACAACGGTACCTGCCATATTAACATCCAGTACCTGGGAATAACTGATATCTCTGTTCAGTTTTCTTGTGATTATGTGCCACTGACTGCTGATAAGTCCAATTGTTATACACTGGAGAAGACAGAGTAAAATTACGATCTGTATGTTAACAGACCTGATATCTGATATAGTATTGGAAAGATCAGCAATCCAGAGCGTTGCGATCAGAGCTGATAGGCCAATCAGATACAATATTACATTTTTCATCCTTTACTCCCATTTCATTTTTAACCAGCAGTACAGTATTTTTCATTGTGCAGTTTATACATTTGAGGTTCTGACCTAAACAGTCTGCATTGCTACTGCAAAAATCGGTTTCTATGCCATATAATATATGGCTAAAAATTATCTTTGTTCTTCTCATCAGTATTCTGGTATGTGGTGTTATCCGGTGACAGATATTTGCAAGCACTTTTTCCTTTGGGTAAACCTGAAGAGCTATATGTACCAGAGAATATCTGTGCGCACTGACATTTTCTCCGTCTGCCTGAATCACCTGTATCCTATTGTTCAGATGTAGTCTGCTTACAACTTTTCTGGAAATTTCTACAGCTTCCGGATCGTTGTCCACAACAGTTACCTGCGCACCCGTCTGCTCAGCTATTTCAATTGCTGTACAGGGAAAGGGTCCTCCACCAATACATAAAATATGATCATTCTGGGATATGGTAGCAATTGCTATTTCTTTTGCGACCAGTCTTTTGTAGTACATCCGGTAGATCTTACTAAATATATGACTTTTAGTCGCTATTTCTTCTATTTTTTTTGTTATGGCTGGAATCATATCTATCGTTTTATGGTTTTAGAAAAATTACTGGAATCCAAGCAACCTTGCTATCTGGTTGAATAGACCGGCTAATGTGAATGCAATAATTGTGGTAAATCCTATTACGTAGATGGATAGTCTCAGGTTGAACTCTTTAATTATGATCGCCATTACAGTGACACATGGCAAATAGAATAGAGCGACCAGAGACCCCACAATAAGCTGCAGTGTTGTTAGTTCAAGCTCCAGCAGTGGCAATACTCCCAGCTCTCTTCTAACTATTCCAAGCATCAATGCAAGACTTGCTTCCTTTGGAAGGCCAAGCCATCCCTCAACAAGTGGTTTTAGGAGATCTCCTATAACCAGCAGCAATCCTGTTTCTACAAGTACGGCTGCAAACAGTATTCCCAGTATCATGGGAATCTCTGCTTCCAGCAGGAACTGCTTTATCCTGATAACTATTTTCTGAGAAAGTGCACTCATAGATGGTTTCAGCAGGTTTGGAACTTCCATTAACATTGGATCGGTCTCACCTGGTATCACTCTGTTCAATATAAATCCCGCAACCAGAATTGCCACAAACGAAACCATATATACAAATACCAGTGCAAGGATCGACTGGTCTCCCAGAAGAGCGATGAATGCACCACTCTGTGCAGTACAGGGTACTGCCAGTGCAACAAGGGATGTTATCATAAGACGCTGCTTCTGGCTGGTTGCGGCCCTTGTTCCAAGTATGGCCGGGACTGCACATCCATATCCCATTACCATTGGGACAACATTACTTCCAAGCATTCCGATTTTGCGAAGAACACTGTCCAATAATATTCCCAGTCTAGGAAGATACCCACTATCCTCTAAAAATGAAATGACAACATAAAATAGTGTGACATATGGCAGTATAAGGAAAAAAGGCCATTCAATTCCTTTTATCAGTACACCGTATTCTCCTACCAGTAAGTTGAATACTATTCCTTCAGGAATAAAATATGCTACCAGGGAAGTTACTGCTGGAATATAATAGTTATCCAGTATTGGAAGGAGCAAAAGTGCTCTAAGGCCCTGTCCACCTCCGACAACAAAAAGCATTGAAAAAGTCAGGATGATAAGTGCCAGAGGCAAGCCGGGAAAGGGCTGTACCAGTGCATCTCCCAGTTTATCCCAGAATGTCGGATGCCTGTGTTCTACCACCTGCACATTTTCAGCAATCCTTCCAACTTCCTGCCATCTCTCATCATGTGACATCTGAACCGGCTTTATTGCAATCGGCTCCCTGAGAGCAACGTCCCATGCTCTGTCAAGAAGATCTTTCAGTCCAATATTGCGTGGAGCAATAGTCGGGATTACCGGTGCTTCCAGCTCCTCTTCAAGTTTTTTTACATCAATTGATATACCTTTATTCTCAGCAACATCGATCAGATTAAGTGCATATATTACAGGCACATCTTTATGTTTTATCTGAAGGGCAAGGTTGAGGTTTCTCTCAAGGTTTGTTGCATCAAGTACACAGATAATTACATTTGCACCCTCTTCAAGAAAATTAACCGCAACCTGTTCAGCAGGGGATGTTGCTTCCAGGGAATATGTTCCGGGAACGTCAATCAGGGTAGCGTTTTTACTTCGATAGCTTATACTTCCTGCTGTATAACTTACTGTAGTTCCTGCATAGTTTGCAGTCAAAACATCCATACCGGTTAATTTGGAAAAAATCACACTTTTTCCAACATTTGGGTTACCCATCAACAGAATTTTAATATCATCTGGTGCACTGGGCGGAAGTTTTCTGGAACCGGTATTATGACAACGCACTCAGTGCACCTCTTTTATGATAATTTGCTCAGCTATCTTTTTATCTATTGCAACACACCGTGTTCCAATCTGTACAACCAGTGGTCCTCCAAAGAACTGTCTGGATCTGATGGATACCTTTGATCCTTTTCTAAGTCCAAGTGAGTTAAGAAGGTTGATGTCCGGCAGGTTTTCAATTATACAGGGTTTGTCATTTTCGTAGCTGGCAAGATACATATCAGATTTCTCCACTAATATTTCATTAACCTATATTATCTAGAGTGGGTTAATATAATTAATGGTACTTAAGGATTTTCGTATACCCGAATTTTTAATAAGTTGATACCTGACAGTCTAAATTATTTCTTGAGAATGTGCCCGAGATATCTCTTCAGGAAGTACCCATATTATCTGATGGCTTAGTGAATTCAACCAATCTCACCTATATTCGGGCTAAACCTATTTATTGTATCGTACTAATGTTGAATATATACAAAGTGGTGTAATAAATGCAATTAAAAGTTCAGCCAATTGATATCAAAGTAGGAAAATATAAAGTAGTTCTCAATTCAATAGATGCAAAGGAGCTTGGTGTCATTGAAGGAGATCGTGTAAGAGTTAGAAATCATGAATCTTTGACTGCAATTGTTGATTTTACGGAGGATATGATTCCTCCGGGTATGATCGGTGTCTACCATGAACTGCAGCAGAAGCTCAATAAACAGTGGACTGAAACAGTGGAAGTAACTCCTGCTTCCCGTCCAAAATCTGCCCGACTTATTAGAAAGATAATGGACAGACAGATTTTGACAAAAGATGAGATATATGAGATCGTAAGGGGAATTGTTGATGAGAGCCTTAGTGATATTGAACTGTCAGCATTTATTACCAGTACCTACATAAACGACCTTACTGATGATGAAACTGAATGGTTGACAAGAGCTATGATAGATACCGGGGAAAAAATAGAGTTTGACTCTCATCCAATAATGGATAAGCATTCAATTGGAGGTGTTCCAGGGAACAAAATATCTCTGCTGATCGTTCCTATTGTAGCTGCGAATGGATTACTGATCCCTAAGACCAGCTCCCGTGCTATAACAGGCGCGGGTGGCACTGCAGATTTGATGGAAGTACTGGCACCAGTGGACTTTAGTGCATCTGAAATAAAAGAGATGACTGAAAAGGTTGGTGGAGTACTTGTCTGGGGTGGTGGGACAAACATTGCTCCTGCAGATGATAAATTGATCAAGATTGAATATCCGCTCAAAGTTGATCCCCATTCCCAGCTGCTTGCTTCCATAATGGCAAAAAAAGGTGCAGTAGGTGCTGATCATGTTGTAATGGATATCCCGATGGGTGCCGGTACCAAGATTCCTGATATCAAAACCGGAAGAAAACTATCCAGGGACCTGATAAACCTTGGTGAAAGACTGGGGATGACAGTAGAATGTGCACTGACCTATGGTTCTTCACCTGTAGGTCGAACTGTAGGCCCTGCACTTGAGGTACGAGAGGCCTTCAGGGTGCTGGAATCTATGGAAGGTCCAAACAGCCTGATTGAGAAGAGTACAGTGATTGCAGGAATGATGCTGGAGATGGGTGGTATTGCTGGTAAAGGTAATGGACAGGAACTTGCAATGGAAACCCTCAAAAATGGAAAAGCCCTTGAAAAAATGAAACAGATAATAGAAGTTCAGGGGGGAGATCCTGGGGTCACTTCTGCGGACATAATAATAGGGGAACATTCCATTCAGCTTTTTGCACCCACAAATGGATATATTCTGGAATTTGACAATAAGAGGATTGTGGAGATTGCAAGAATAGCCGGTGCTCCGGCAGATAAAGGAGCAGGTGTTGTAATCCACAAAAAACGTGGTGAACCGGTAAAGAAAAATGAACCCGTCCTGACTATTTATTCCGAAAAGAAATGGAAACTGGATAATGCTATCAAGAGTGCACAACTAAATCTCCCAATTGTTGTCGAAGGAATGCTGATCGAACGAGTCCCCACTTACAGGGAACTTTAATTATGCTGATCTTAGAATAAAAGGATCACAGATGCAGTAAAATATGATCATTGTTTTCTATGTAGACCATGAAAAGAATAATTGTTATGAGATTGGGTCACCGTCCAGAGAGAGATAAGAGGATCACAACACATGTAGGGCTTGTGGCAAGAGCATTTGGATCAGATGGAATCCTGCTTGCTTCAAATGATCCCGGTATTGAGAAAAGTATAGATGATGTGACTGACAGGTGGGGTGGCGGTTTTTTTTTCAGGAACAATGTGAACTGGAAGCATGAGATAAAAAAGTGGAAGAAAGAAGGTGGATATGTGTGTCATCTATCGATGTACGGGATAAATCTGCCCGATGTGGTGGAGGAAATAAAACCCTGCGACAAGCTGATGATTGTTGTAGGTGCTGAAAAGGTTCCTCCTGAGATATATGAAATGGCGGACTGGAATGTAGCTGTGGGAAATCAGCCTCATTCTGAGGTTGCTGCCCTGGCAATAACACTGGACCGAATCTCTGATACTGATCCTCTCAAAAAAAAATTTGAAGACTCCAGATTGGAAATAATGCCAATGGATCGTGGTAAAAAAGTGATCGAGAATACGGATCTTGATAAGTAAAAATTATCAGGATATTCCTTATTCTGTAAATCTTATGAATGGATTGTGGTCTATGAATTCGATATCTATATCTATTTTTTCTTTGAGCTTTGAACTCAGTTCCTTCATTGCAGGATTTTCTGTTGCATAATGGGTAGCATCGATCAACACCATGTCTTCATATTCACGGATCACACTATGTTTGAGTTCTCCTGAAATAACTGCATCAACGTTCTTCTCTCTAGCCACTTGAATGTATGGTTCTTTAAATCCACTGCCTGCAATGGTCATTACCCTTTTAATATCTTCCCGTTCTCCGACATACTGAATGGGAGTATCAAGACACTTGGAAACATGCTTTGCAAGGGAGATAGATGAGGATCGTGGAATTGTTCCAATCCGTCCCATATCTAATTTTTCGATATGTGTAAGTCCTAGCTTTTTTGCAAGAACATCATTTACTCCACCCTCTGCTTTATCGTAATTTGTGTGCATCACATAAATGGATATTTCATTTTCCAGTGCTATCCTGATTTTTTCTGCAAGTGCTTCTTTTATTGATGTAATGGGAGTGAATATTGGTGTATGATGGACTATAAGCAGGTCTGCTTCAATCTCAGCAGCCCTTTTGAGGACGTAATCGGTTGCATCTAACGAGACTGCAATTTTATTTATTTCATTTCCCAGATCAATTACCGGTCCAATTTTTCCGTGATCAAAATCCTCTGCCAGTTCAGAAGGTGCGATTTTCTCGAGTATATGGGATATTTCGGATAGTTTCATGAACAGGACTTCGATCTGTATCAATATCAATTTATCGGATACAGAGTCATCCTGTATCCTCATTTAGCGTCAAATCCGCCGGAAATAAATCGGTATAATTCCAGTTCTTCTTTATTCAGGTTCTTTTTCTGTATTGTGACGGACCTGCATAGGATTATTTTCATTATACATTCGCTATTATTCCGCAATTTTGTACATCTTCTGTATATTATCGAGCTGGTCATGGTCTATGAATCATTGCCTTCTGTTAATAATATCTGGTTTACATCTAATTTCAGATAATACATATGTAATGATCAAAATATATATTTTATGTGTATATTATATAGATAATATATATTAGGATTCTATAATTTTTAAATTCAGATAGTAATGATGCTACAGATAATGCAGTTAAAAATGTTTATTTACATGAACCTTTAATATGTAAGATAGATCAGGATCATATATTCCGACTTGCTTTGTTCAATAATAAGGTCAGTGACTCTCATGTTCAAAAAAATTTCATATTTGCTGATATTTTTATTTGCAATTGGTGTTTTTCTGTCACCTGCTACTGCATCTTCAGATGTGGAATGGACTTCCAGCATAGACTCTAAGAAACTTTACTGGGGAGATTCTGTAGAACATAAAGATTATACTGTAAGGGCACAGGACTTCAATAAAGATGGGTATGTCCACATATCAATATATATGGATGGACAATTGAAGACAGAGGCTCCTCTTCGTGTTGGTGATTCTATAGAACATGGAGATGAAATTCGTGTCTATGTAAAGGAAGTGAAGACCAACATAGATTCATGGTCCGGTGAAATGAAGGATCCCTATGCAGATGTTCAGATCTTCAGGAGAGGACTCCCTGAACTTGAAATAAATATCAAGCCAGATAGGGATACATATGATCCTAAAAAAGCATCTGAGTCTTCAATTACTGCAACAGTTGTTGTGAAAAATACAGGAAATGCAAAGGCAGAAGATGTTCGGCTCGCTCTTGACATTGATGGTCTTGAATTGATTGAAGGTGATCTGGATCACTCATTTACAGAAATACTCAAAGGTAAATCCAGTGACCCGGTAACAATAAAGATGAAAACTCCTCATATATGGGACAGTCAAACTTTCAATTTACATGCCAGAGCAACCGGCTTTGATATAAAAGGACAGACGTATGATAAGGAAACGAAAAAATCCGTAACGGTTGAAAAAAAATGGGACCTTAAGGTCACTAAATTAGTTACTGGGGATATCTATATTGATGAGGTGGCACACGCTACAGTAATGCTCAGAAACAGTGGTCTGGTAGATATTAACTCTATTGAGGTGTCTGACAGTATTCATAACAATTTCATACCCGAAAAAGATGTATCCTTAAATAAGACTCTATCTCTAAAGCCAGGAGAAAGTATTACTCTATTCAAATATTCCATGACCCCGAAAAAACCTGGAAAATATAATCTTCCTCAGGTAAAAACATCTTTTACTTCACCGGAGAACAAAAAATATCAGGTATCTTCAGACAAGCCAGAAGTTAAAGTTAATGGTCCTTACATTATTCTAAATAAAGAGGCTAATCCCTCCAAATCTTTGATCTCGGAAGAGATCACGATAACTTTAAAAATAAATAATATAGGTAATGTTGATGCAAGTGTCAATGTATACGATCATGTTCCTGAAAATAGCACGTTAATTTCGGGTGATACAAAATTCAGTGACGTTGTTAAAAAAGATTCCTCCACAAGCTTTAACTACAGGATAAAGATGGATCAGGCAGGTGAAATGGAACTGCCTCCTGCGGAGTCTTCTTATGTGGACATGAGTGGATACCGATCAGTTACAGAATCCAATAGACCTTTAATCAATATATATTCTGAAGGTATGCCGGATTCTGCAGCTAATGTCCAGGAAGATGCAAATAACCGGAATAATAAAGAATCATTAGATCAGGACGGGACATCTTCATCTGAAGATGAAAAAGTTCAGCCCGGTTTTGAAATACTGATCTCAATTATCTCTCTGGCTGCAATTTATGTCATGTTTTGCAAAAAGGATGGGATATGATTTAAATCACTTACCACAGAATTTTTTTATTTAATGAAAGCTTTTGACTGTGTGATTACACTGAAATAAATAAAGCAGAAGTTTGTTTCTTTGACTATAAATCATTGATCAGCACAATCAATTGAATTTTTATATGCAACATAGCTGAATATTGTATTTGAGAAACCTTTTAAATAAACGGGGGCTAATTTTTAGCAGTGACATTGAATTTTAGAGATGGAAATGATAGGTATGAAAAGTAAAACCCAAAGAGAAAAACCTACTATTATTTTTACTCATGGAGATTCTGATGGAATTTGTGCAGGTGCCATTGCAAAAAACGCATATGAAGAAAGTGATGTTTATTTTACCAGTCCTGTGAATCTTCTGGATAAACTGAATAACATGGCTGATGGATATGATAACATAGTTATATGTGATATTGCGGTTGATGAACGTACCCAGGCTGGTCTTATGGATCGTCTTAATGACCTCTCCAGGCACAGCAAGGTGATTTATATTGATCATCATCCTCTTCCGTATGATGAATGGGGTTCTGACTGGTTTTATCATGATACCGGATCCTGTGCTTCAGAACTTACCTATAGGTCTTTGAAGGAAATGCTTGGTCGGGACATAAGAAGAATTGCAATATATGGTGCAATTGGTGATTTTTCTGACAATACAGACACTATACGTCAATGGTCCAAGGACTGGGATAAGAGGACCCTATATTTTCAGGCTGGAACACTGATACAGGCAGTTACATTTGTGGGTAGGGACTACAATTTGAAACGGAAGATACTGAATACTTTATCAACAGATGTCATACCTTCTGAAATCCCGGAGCTGCTGGATTTTGCAAAAAGGGCCTCTGTTCTTGAAGAAGAGCTCAGGCTTCACATAAAAAAGAATGTGTTAAGCCTTTCAAACATTTCGTATATAGTAAATGCGAACGGCTATATGTCAAAAGCAGCGATATATGCAGCAGCATACGGAAGAAAATCAGTGGGTATTTCTGCAGAACATCGATCCAGAAAGGATGTGTTTGATCTAAGTATCCGCTCCAGAGGAAATGTTGATGTGAATCGTATTACACGTAAAGCTTCCAGAAAAGTAGGTGGAACCGGTGGTGGTCATCCTATGGCAGCCGGTGCAAGGATTCCTGAAAAAAAGCTGGAAATTTTTTTAAGAATATTTGATGATATGGTTGAAGAGTACTCTCAGGAGATCGATGATCGTGAAAAATGACAATCACGATAGCTCTGAAAAACTCAATGAGATTATTTTTGCAGGAAGATCTAATGTAGGTAAATCATCAATAATTCGTATAATTACCGGAAAAAAGGTAAAGGTAGGCAAAAGGCCAGGCGTTACTCTAAAACCTACAAGTATTCAGTATCCTGATTTCCTTATTACAGATATGCCTGGATTTGGATTTATGAGTGGTGTAAAGGAACGAAAACAGGACATTGTAAAAGATAAGATCATTAAATATATTGAAACGAACACTTCAAGAATTAAGCTGGCAGTTCTGGTTGTTGATGGCTCTTCATTTAATGAAATAGTTGAAAGATGGAATTCCCGGGGTCAGATTCCGATAGATATTGAAATGTTTGACTTTCTAAATGAAATATCTATTCCAGTGATAATTGCAATTAATAAGGCTGATAAGATAGATCCTGATCGTATGGATGATGTAATTGATGATATTGTTGAGAAATTTGGTCTTCTTCCTCCATGGCGCCAGTGGATCGACCAGGTAGCTGTTATAAGTGCCAAAAAAAATGCGATTGAACCATTAACAAAGCTTATTCGAAATAGATTGCAGGCATGTGGCAGGAATGATCTCATAAAGCATCTCAGATACTGATCTTTGAGTGAGAATAGTATTATCTAACATAAAAATCAGCTCCCATTTGCTCTGCTATTTGCTGGCATTTTTCTACATTTACTTCTGGCATACCTACTACCGTTACCCGTGTTTTTATATCCGCAGCAATTGCTTTTTTTACAAATTCAAGCATAGCACTATATGCATTTTTGTGATAGGGTCTGCATAAACGATTGTAGAGATCTTCTGATTCTGCGTTCATACTGACGGATACCTCATCAAGTCCCGAATCCTTCAATTCGGAGACCACATCTCTGTGAGGATATAATAGTTCTGCATGGCCGTTTGTATCCAGCCGTACATAGAGTCCTTTTTTCTTTAACCATGAGATCAAATGGAGGAGATCATCCAGTCTGGTGGTCGGCTCTCCAAAACCTGTGAAAACAATTTCTCTGTATGCTGAAAGATTGTGTTTTTCAAGTTCATTCACTATTTCATCAACTGATGGCTCTTCAGAAAGGTTCAGATTGTAACCATAGACTCCATTAGAAAGATCACGAATACAGAAAGTACATTCTGCAGTACACCTGTTGGTAATGTTCAGGTAAAGATTGCCATGGGCAGGATAGGTGATGACCCCTTTTTCATTATTTGTATCTGTAATTATTTTTTTTGAATTCATGCTGTGCTCAAATATATCAGGTCAAAAATGTTTATTTACTTGTTTTGTCCATTTACCACTGGTAACTATATAGTATTTATCATTATATATATCAGTCTCAAGAAAATACATCCAGGCTCTTATATTGCATGACAGATCAACCATTTTCCTTACAAAAAAGGGTTTTTCCAATTCATCTAGCATTTTCAGGATTTCTGAATCTATTCTGTATAATTCTCCCTTGATATTTGATGCCGTAATTCCTGAACTATCAAATTTGGCAGTTTCTATCACGCCTGGGAACTGGCCAAGATCCATCATTATGTATTTTTCTTCTGTTTGGGTAGAATGGATGTACTCTGCATTTTTAAGAAGGTAATGGTTTGGGTAGTTTCTCTTAAGGGTACCATATACAAGAACATACATTATTTGAGCCCTATATTTAAGTTGATCAAGGTCTTTTTCACAGATTCAGGTAATTTACCACATTGAATTGCTTTCATATGTTCAGAAGATATCATCCGGATGGATGCAGACATCATTGAATCCGAACGCATAAGATTATCCATCAACTTTCTGATGTAGACCGCTGTTTTGATCTCAAGCCCCATCTGTTCCTTCCATCTGTTCTCATATTCGGTCAGCTGAGATGAACCATTGATTGAATCCACCGCAGTCTCGCCTGCAATTTTTCCACCTATCATTGATGTAGGAATGCCTCCACCATTTGTTGCAATCAACTGACCGGCTGCATCTCCTGCCAGAAGAATGTTATCTTCTGCTGTTTTTCCCACAGCTCCACCAACAGGTACAAGTCCGGCAACCACGGAAACGATTGCTCCTCTACTGAGCTTTTTTCCAGCTACTGGATGATTGTACATGAAATGATTGAGGTAATCTCTGAAGCTCATCCCTTTTTTGCACATAGGCCTGCGGATACCAATACCTATATTCGCACTATTTCTTTCCTGTGGAATTATCCATGCATAGCCACCCGGAACATAATCCTTTCCAAAATACATTTCAACAGCTTCTCTATCAACATCAACTCCTGTGAGCTCATATTCAATAGCTGTCGCCATTTCCATTGGGTCATGATCTCTGACCATATTTTTAATTTTTCCAACAGTTGTATTTGGCCCATCTGCTCCAATAATCACATCAGAGTTTATTGAAAACTTACCAAAGACACCATCGGCTTCAACACAATTTCCCTTTATATCGGTAACATTTGTTCCAACAAGAACCTTTGCACCTGCCTTTGCCGCTTCTTCAACAAGGAACTTATCAAATCTCCTTCTGTCAATTACTGATGCATTAACTTCAAATCCTTTAGAATTTCCATCGGGTGCAATGAATCTCTGGTAATCTGTGGTTTTACGTACACATTCAGATGGATATTTTTTAAGAGTATAGGGGATTTCTGCGTTTGGAACAAGCTCCTGGAGTACATCATAACAGGGAAGGAATCCACCACATTGCAATGGGACTCCAATATCCTTCTTTCTGTCGACAAGAAGTACAGAAGCACCTTTTTTTGCGGCATATGTAGCGGCAGTTGCTCCTGCCGGTCCAGCGCCGACAACTATAATGTCGTATGAATCCTCGATTATCATCTTTTTTCTTCCTTTATCATAATTATACTAAATGGTTATGATACCCTGTGAACCTACTCTGGATATGAAGAACTCAAATAGCAATTAACAAATTAGTTATTATACAATAAACAACAATATTTGAATGGGTAATATACTGGGTAAATGTTATAAGGTTATATTGTGGCTTCGTTAAAGGAACTTGTGGAACTATATGTGGAAATGGAAAATACGTCTTCCCATAAAAAGATTGTAGGATTACTTACATCTTTCTTTAGGTCGCTAGATCCAGATGATGTAAGAACTGCTGCCTATCTTGTCCTTGGTACTGTAGGGCCGGAGTATGAAGATACTGAACTAGGCATCAGAGAAAAACTGGCAATAAGATCCATAGCAGATGCATTTGGTATATCCCGGCAGAAGGTGGAAAAAACATATTCTGATACTGGTGATCTCGGTGATGCCGCTTTTGAGTTCAGCAGCAATAAAAATAGCGATCTTACCATCAGAGATGTAATGGACTGTCTTACACAGATAAAAAACACTTCCGGAGAAGGAAGTCAGCAGAAAAAGATCGAATTGCTGGCTGAGATTCTTGCCCGGGCGTCTGCTATGGAAGCAAAATACATTATGAGAATAACTCTTGGAGAACTTAGGCTTGGTTTTGGAGAGCAGTTTGTTCTCAGTGCTCTTGCAATGGCCTTTACCGGAGATGATAAAAACACTGTCTATTTGGAGGAGGCATACAATGTATGCACTGATATAGGACAACTGGCAGAATCTGTTTCAGAATATGGACTGGCATCAATAAAGCGATTTTCAGTAAAGATCGGCAGACCTGTCAGATCCATGCTTGCCAAACGGGTTGATAAATTTGAAAATCTTAATGATAAATTTCCTGAACAGATGGCAGCTGAAGAAAAATACGATGGAGAAAGAATTCAGGTCCATATTATAAATGAGAACATACAGATTTTTTCACGTAGACTTGATAATATAACCGATCAATTTCCAGATGTCGTGGATGCTGTTAAAAAACATATAAAGGCAGAAAAGGCTGTACTGGATGGTGAAGTGATAGCATTCAGGAATGAGAATATAAACTCCTTTCAGGAATTGATGCAGAGGCGCAGAAAGTATGATGTTGAAGAATATGTAGATAAGGTTCCTGTTGTTGCTTATATGTTTGATATTATCTATCTAAATGGAAAATCATACCTGAAGGTTCCCTATCCACACAGAAGAACAGCACTTGAAGAACATCTGGAAGAAAATGAAAAAATCAGATTGGTTGAAAGAACTGTAAGTGCGGATTTTAATGAAATAAGAAGCTTCTTTGATAGATGTATTGATAAGGGACTTGAAGGAATCATAATCAAATCAGTTGCAGATAATTCCTTCTATCAGCCAGGAAAGCGTGGATGGCTATGGGTGAAATGGAAAAAAGAGTATGCAGAGGATGTTAGAGACACATTTGATCTAATAATAGTTGGTTTTTATTCCGGAAAAGGGAAAAGACAAGGTCTGTTTGGATCTCTTTTATGCGCTGTTTTGAATAAAGAAAAAAACCAGTATGAAACATTTACCAGGGTAGGTACAGGATTTACTGATCAGGATCTTGAAGAGATCAGTGAGTTGCTGAATAAAAAGAAAATCAAAAAAAAACCACCAAATCTGGTTGTTGAAAAAGAGATGGTGCCTGATAGCTATATTGATCCGTCGGTAGTTATAGAGGTCCTTGGATCACAGGTCACTGAAAGCCCTCATCATACAGCAGGTAAGAATAAATCTGATAAAGGATACGCACTAAGATTTCCTAGATTTCTGAGAATGCGGTATGATAAAGGACCTCTGGATGTAACTACTATAGAGGAGGTCAGAAACCTGCTATGAAGAATAGGGAACTTGCAAACACTTTCTATGAAATTGCTGACCTTCTGGAGCTGGAAAATGTGCAATGGAAGCCTGCAGCATACCGTAAAGCAGCTAGAGGCATAGAAAATCTCACAGAAGATATTTCTGACATCTATGAAAGAGAAGGTACAGAAGGCCTGAAATCGATTACTGGAATTGGATCCAATATCTGCACTCATATTGTTGAATACCTGAAAACAGGGAAAATAGAAAAGTTCGAAAAACTGAAAAAACAATCCATGTCAGGAGCAAGTGAACTCATTGAAATAGAGGGACTTGGCCCAAAGACTATACGGAAACTGCATGACGAACTGGACATAAAATCAATTTCTGATCTTAGAGATGCAATATTAAAGCATAAGATACAGGAACTTGAAGGCATGGGTGAAAAGACTGAACAGAATCTTCTGGAAGCTATCAGAAATTTTGAAAAAAGTCATGAAAGAATGCAGATAGATGTAGCCATAGAGACTGCTGAGGATGTTATCTCTTATTTGAAAGAGCAAAACAAACCTGATATCATAAATTATGCCGGTTCTCTTAGAAGGATGAAAGAGACAATTGGAGACATTGATGTACTTGCTGTGACTGATAACTCTGAAGAATTGATAGAATCCTTTGTAAATATGGAGGATATTGAGCGCATAGTTTCAAAAGGTAGAACCAGGAGTACAGTTGTCCTCAAAAATGGCGTAAGTGTTGATATCAGGGTAATCAAAAACGAGTCTTATGGATCCGCAATGCAGTACTTTACGGGTTCCAAACAGCACAATATAGAATTGAGGAACATTGCTCTGGAAAAGGGATATAAGTTATCTGAATACGGTTTATTTGAAAAGGAGTCCGGTAAAAAAATTGAGGGTAGAAGTGAAGAGAGAATTTATGGTACTCTGGGTCTGGCATTCATTCCGCCACCACTAAGAGAAAACAGGAGTGAATTTGAAGCCGCAAAATATGATAATGTTCCGGATCTGATTGAGGTTGGTGATTTAAGAGGAGATCTTCATATACATACAGATTTCAGTGAAGGAGTGGATAGTATTGAATCCATGGTTTCTATGGCTGAAGAAATTGGATACGATTATATTGCTATCACCGATCATTCAAGATCACGCAAGGTAGCAAACGGCCTGAGCATTGACGAATTAAAAGATCAGTGGAAGCAGATAGATGATCTATCTGGAAAATATAGTATAAAGATCCTGAAAGGATCTGAGGTTGATATCCTTCCTGATGGGAACCTGGACTATCCAGATAACATACTGGACAAGCTTGATATTGTGGTGGGAGCTATCCATTCCGGATTTAAGTATCCTGAAAGTAAAATGACCCGTAGGATTATTTCTGCAATGGAAAGCGAACATTTGAATATACTTGCGCATCCATCCGGACGCCTGATTGGAAAGAGAGAAGGTTATAAAGCGGATTTTGATTCTGTTTTTGAAGCTGCTGCCAGAAACAACAAGATACTTGAGATCAACAGCCAGCCAAAGCGCCTTGATCTGAATGACTCAATGATCATCCGTGCGAAAAAAACCGGTGTAAAATTTTGTATAAACAGTGATGCTCACGGCTCATCTCAAATGGAACATGTGCGCTACGGTACCGGCCAGGCAAAAAGAGGGTGGCTTACGGCAGATGATGTTGTAAATACATATACATACAATAAGCTGATGAAAACATTTGATAATAGTTGAGTATGTAGCCGAAACCAGATAATTTTTTAATTGAAATCAGATATAGATAATGACTAATAGCATTATATTGATTATAAGATGGATTTGACAGAATAATATATGGAAGTAAGGTGCAACAAAATATGTTTACGATAAAGAATCATTTGGAAATAGAAGACGGTCAGCTAACAATTGGAGGAATTCCTGCAGTAGAAATTGTAAAACAGTACGGCTCACCTGTATACGTTTCAAACGAAAGCAGGATACGTGATAACTTCAGACGATATAAAGACGCATTTCCTGATGCTGATCTTTATTATGCTGCCAAGGCTAACTCCAATCTGACCCTGTTTAAGATCATGGCATCAGAAGGAGCAGGTGCGGATGTATTCTCTGACGGGGAACTTTATCTGGCACTGATGGCCGGTATTCCCAGAGATAAGATACTCTTTAATGGGAATTCCAAATCTGACCGGGAACTGCTAATGGCTGTAAAGACAGGAGTTCGTGTATCACTTGATTCAATTGATGAACTGAGAACATTATCCAGGATTGCAAAGAAAGAGAAGAAAATAGTAGATGTTTCATTTAGGGTAAATCCTGATGTATCCCCACAGACCCATCCCAAGATCTCAACCGGGCTTAAAGCATCCAAGTTTGGAATTCCTCATGAGGAAGCAGTTCATGCTTATAAAGAGGCACTTGATCTGCCAGGAGTAAATCCAATTGGTATACACTGTCACATAGGATCACAAATTCTGGAAATATCTCCCTTTTCAGAAGCCATGAACAAAATGATGGATCTTGTTGAGCAGATATCACGCCTTGGTGTGGATGTTAAGTTCGTGGATATGGGCTCAGGTCTTGGAATTCCATATGAGAAAGGTAAGGCAGTTCCTTCACCAAAAGACCTGGCAGACCTGATTCTTCCAATATTCAAGAGTCGTTGCAGGGATGAAGGTATCAGTCCGAAACTTATTCTTGAACCCGGACGTTATATAATGGGAGACTCCACACTATTACTGACAACAGTAAATACCATGAAAGAAGCTGCAAAGAAATTCGTAGGTGTGGATGCAGGTTTTAATCTTCTTATAAGGCCTGCCATGTATGATTCTTATCACCTTGCTGTGGTTGCAAACAAAGCTGATAAAAAGCCGGAAGAAATCTATAGCATTGTAGGTCCAATATGTGAATCCGGGGATATTCTGGCCCATGACCGTGAGCTGCCAAGGATTGAAAAAGGTGACATCATTGCATTCTTTGATGCTGGTGCATATGGATTTTCAATGAGCTCTCAGTATAATGGGCGGACAAGATGTGCAGAGTTGCTGATCAATGATGGAATGATTGACGTGATCCGAAAAGCAGAATCATATGATGACCTTCTGGCAAATCAGCTGGTGCCATCCAGATTCCTGTAAATTTGGCTTTATGTCCTTTCTTCGTTAAACCTAAAGTTTAACGGTACTTATTTTTCATTTTTTAAAAGTTCCTTTATGTGTCACTCTGTGCGAATCCAAAAAGTTATTAAGGCAGAAACATATTAAGCAAGGCTGACCTCTGGAATATTTTAGATACAGCAATAAATAACAATTTGATAAATATAATTAAGTAATGATTGACGGGTTGATTTAATTGAATGTGGAAAAAGGAGATTTTATAAAGATATCTTATACCGGAAAGTTCGATGATGGTCAAATATTTGATACTACCAACGAAGATATTGCAAAAGAACATCAGATATACAATCCACGGGGACTTTATGGTGGAGATGTGATTATTGTAGGTGCCGGGCACACTATTAGAGGTCTTGATGAAGAACTTGTAGGCAAGGAGGTTGGATATTCCGGAGAGGTTTCAATTCCTCCTGAAAAAGCATTTGGAGAACATGATCCCAAAATGGTGGAAGCCTATTCAATCTCAAAGTTTAAGGACAAGAATGTCCAGCCTGGTATGCAGGTGGAAGTTGAAGGCAAGCGTGGTGTTGTTGTACAGGTTATAGGACGCCGTGCACGTGTTGATTTTAATCATCCTCTTGCAGGTAAGGAAGTTACCTATGAGTATACCATAGAAAATAAGATAGAAGATATACCTGAACAGATTAAAGGACTTCTGGCGCTTTATACTGGCATTCCTGATATAGAAGTAGAAATGGATGGCATGAGAGGAAGGATCATCACTCCTCCTGAGATAACTTTCAATCAACGCTGGCTTATGTCTAAGGGTCGGATCGCAGAAGAAATTCTGGAAAATACCAGTGTTGAAGAAATTGAATATGTAGAAAAGTATTCAAAACAGAAAGAAGAGGAAAATTTAGAAGCAGAATCTGAAGAAACTTCTGCTGAATAAATAAGTTCCTATTCCTGGGTAACAAGCAGAAAATAATTTTTCGTTTCTGCTCTGTTATCTTTTAATCTTAATAAACAGATAGTACATGTATAAATCGATTTCAGGCACAACTTATTAATACATGGAATTGCATTGAAGAATCGCTGTCTATACTATTTGATTAGTATCAATGTGCTGAGGTAGCCAAGCGGCCTACGGCGCCGGTCTTGAAAACCGGTGGTGCAACGCACTACGTGAGTTCAAATCTCACCCTCAGCGCCATTACCTTATCCTAATTTTACAATTTACAAATTTGGCTATATTCTATACTATCTTCATTTATGAGTAATGTATTAAATATGTGAGATATATATTTTAAAAATTTTTACCAGGATTATTGGTCTGCTGTAAAAAAAAAGATTGAGGAAATTTCTGCTCCCGCCAATGGCAACATTTTGGAAAATTAATAGTAGTAGGCAGATAGTAAGGAGATGCAGCGGGAGCAAAGCATTGGACAATTTAAGATTGGTTTTTCATCAATATAAATCAATCAATTTCCCTGTCATGTATTATCTAAATGGGTAATATATTCATCTCATAAAGATGTATATATGTTCCATATACCTCTTGATATCATATCTACCGCAATGGCTGCCAGAAACAGCCCAAGAATTCTGATAATCACAGCCATTCCTGTATAACCTATCCATCGGTGAATCCTTCTGGAAAAAAGCAATGCAATCAATGCAATTGCAAAAGTAAGAGCAATTGCTATTATTAAAATGACTCTGTAAAATATATCAGTATTTCCGGAAAGGACAATTACAGTGGTGATTGTTCCAGGACCGACCAGCATAGGCATTGCGATTGGAAATATCCAGATATCTTCCCGTGAATGTGCCACATCAACCTCTTTTTCAGTAACACTTTCCCTGGAGATCTTTGCCTGGATCATATCAAATGCTATGGTGAACAGAAGTATTCCACCTGCAACCCTTAGTGAATCAACACTTATTCCAAATAAGTTCAGTATGGCTTCACCGGATATTGCAAAGAACACGGCAATCAAGAACGCAAGAATTACTGCGTGTTTGGCTATTGTGTTCTTCTGTGAGACTGTCATTTCATTAGTAAGAGAAATAAATATCACGACAGCTCCGATTGGACTTACAATTACAAACAGTGATATGAAAGCAAATATGAAAAATGCAACTGGGTCCATAGAATATCCATATTGAGCTTAAACTATTAAAGTAACACTGACATTATTTTTCATGTAAGTTATTCAGAGTTTAATTGGCATTCAGACCATAAACTATCTTTAATATCCAGTACAAATATTGTATCAATGATAGATCAGACGGTAAAAATCTTTAAAGAACTGGATTCCAGGGATATCAGAATATTGATGGGTATAGAGGCAGGTATGCAGCGCCATGAATGGGTGCCTGTAGAAGAACTTATGAAATTTACAGGCTTTACATATGAAAAACTGCAGTTTAAACTGGGGAAACTGATGAAAAATGATCTTGTTCTCATAAGGTCGGCACCTTATGAAGGATATCAGATATATTTTCCCGGATATGATGTACTGGCAATCAACACATTTGTAAAAAGAAATACTGTCAGTGCAATTGGTGATGAGATCGGAGTAGGTAAAGAGTCAATAGTTCATGAAGCTATCAGTGAACCTGATATAGGAATAGGAGATCCGTTATCTGTAGTTATAAAATTTCACAGGCAGGGGATGACCAGCTTTAAACAGGTCAAAAGAACGAGGGAACACCTTGTTGATAAAGAACATTTTTCATGGATATATGCTGCACGTCTGGCAGCACAAAGAGAATATGATGTAATGCAAAAAATATATCCGGATGTATCAGTGCCCAGACCCATTGATCACAATCGACATGCTATAGTCATGGAGCTAATTGAAGGAAATTCTCTTAACAAAACAAAACTGCTTGATCCGCAATATTTTCTGGATGAAATATTGGAACAGATAAAAACACTCTATTCTTTTGGCATAATTCATGCTGATCTGAGTGAGTACAATATTTTTGTTAATCCCAAAGGAGTTAAAATTATAGACTGGCCCCAGTATGTGACACAGGATCATCCACATGCAGATGAGCTTTTGGAGAGGGATGTAAACAATGTTCTCAATCACTTTAGTCGAAAATACAAGATCCGCAGAAGTTCTAAAAGTGCCATTGAAGATATATGTGGTTGCAGGGATGATTCGTAGCTAAATGATAAAAATATAATATTATAAATATATTTATATATTATATCTATCTATATATTCCAAACAAATTCCAATTTATGGTAACCAATAATTAACATGCAGAATGAAATAATATACGGAATCGATATTGCAAAAAATTCTCCCAGATCCCGGGAATTGCCGAAATATTCAGTTGTGGTCCTCAAAAATGGAGATGCTCAAGCCCACAATATGGTTCCCAGGCACAGGATACTCAAAATGGTCAGGAATGATCATCCTTCAATAATTGCTGTAGACAATATATTCGAACTTGCTTCGAATAAAAGGGAATTGATACATTTTCTGTCAAAACTTCCATCAGATGTTAAACTGGTGCAGGTTACGGGAGGAATTACTAAAAAATCTCTTGTTAGATTGGCTCATGAGAATAATATTTCCTTTAATAGATTTGATCCGGATGAAGAGGCAGAAACATGTGCAAGACTTGCAGCTCAGGGCATTGGCTGCGAAGTATCACTTTTTGAGGATATTACCAAGATCAAGATCAGTCGTGCCAGATCTCTTGGAAGGGGTGGCTGGAGTCAGAACCGATACCGAAGGAAGGTCCATGGTGCAGTAAAGGTTAAAAGTCGGGAAATTGAATCCATACTTGAAAAGGAGTCAAAGGAAAAGGATTTTACATATAGTCGTAAAATCGTTGAAGGCTTTGGAGGCTATGTGCGCTGTGAATTTACTGTAAATAAAAGACGTGACGAAATCTCTGTAAAATCGTCATCAACATCGGATGTACAGGTGAATGTCAGATCTGTAGAGAGGGATAAGATCAAGTATCTTCCCCTTAAACAGAATACCCGAAAATTTACTATAGTTGGTGTGGATCCCGGAACTACTGTAGGAATTGCTGTACTGTCTCTGGATGGGGAACTGCTATTTCTGAAAAGCTGCAGAAGTATTTCCCATGATGAAACAGTTAAAACGATAGCAAAATATGGTAAGCCGGTAGTTGTGGCAACAGATGTTACTCCAACTCCGTCAGCTGTTGAGAAAATAAGGAGAAGTTTCAATGCTGTCATAGGATCTCCCGGGGAACAGATAGCTTCTGAAGAGAAGATTGCACTTGCCAGATCTTTCAACTTCAGTTATTCCAATGACCATGAAAGAGATGCACTCTCTGCTGCATTGTTCGCACTGAAAAGCTACCGAACTATTTTTGAAAAGATAGACAAAAAGGCACCTCCAAACTGTGATGTCGATAAAGTTAGAACTTATGTGATACAGGGGTGCTCTGTGGATGAGGCTATTGAAAAAGCTGTCTTTTCGGTAAATACTGGTTTACACAAATCTGGTAATGTCCGGAAAGAATCAGAAACAGAATCTGATGATGAAAGTCGACAAATGGCTGAAAATCTTAAGAGGAAAAATAAAGAGATCAATGAACTGATGGAATATGTTCTGGAGCTTAAAGATGAAATTGCAAAAAAGGATCAAAGAATATCAAAACTGGAATTGATGGTAAATAAATTAAGAACAAATGCCTATAAAGAAATAAAAAAAGATAAAGAAATAAAGATCAGGAACAGTAAAATCTCAAGGCTTAAAAAAGAACTAAAACAGGTGAAAAAATCTCTCCATCAGTCCTACAAACATTCACAGAAGCTTAAAAAAATAAGGAAGATGGAAATTAAAGGAGAGGGTATGCCTGTAAAGGTAATATCTGCATTTACAAAAGAAGATATATCCGCTACCAGAGAATCATATGGATTAAAAGCAGGAGATATTGTATATCTGGAAGATCCAAGTGGTGGAGGGGCAATGACAGCTTCTATTTTAATAGATGCTGGAATACGTGCGGTTATTGTACCTGATGAATTGTCCTATGCAGCTCAATCTTCATTTCTCAAAAGCAAGATCCCTGTTATCAAAGATATACCACTTCAGAGGGCAGACGATTTTGCAATAGTTGATCCTGAAATACTTGAAAAGGCCATCCTTGAATGGGAAGAATATGAACAGGAAATGCGTGCTGCAGAAGAAGAGCAAAAACTGCAGTTTCTGATTGATGAATACAGGAGCAAACGTAAAAGAGGACTTGTTTGAAGGTACTTACTCATTTTTACTCTTAGCTAATAGAACAACTTTTTTCTGCTTTTGCACCATATTCTGCATAAATTATAGTCTAAAGTTCATTTTCTGTCAAAAAATATGTTCTTACCACTGATATTTAGAGGAATTCCATAGATCATATCAGCATCCATAAGTCCGGCTGCTCTGGCAGCAGCACCTGCAGTATACATTACCCTATTATCAATACATAGATCCTTTGCTTTGGATACTGCTGCACCAACCGCGATTCCAAGATCAATGTATTTAATGGAACAATTTGGTCCTCGGTAATCGGATTCAACCTTCCCAGCATTGAGCATTTCCTGGCATGTGGCGTATCCGCACCCTGAACAATCAAGAGAACTGGACTCACATTCTTTGAGTCCTATCAAAATAACTGCGTCTGCTTCTCTTATGTTGCCGGAATCTCTTTTAAAGAATTCGAACCCTTTTCCCTTTTTATCTGCGATCCTTCCCATTGTGTCTGCAAGGGTGCCAATTTCATCATCTTCAACAATTCCTGTTAGTATGTCATCTATACCTCTTGCTTTGGGAGAAGTTCTTGCTGCAGTCAGAATCATTTTTGCAAATGTTTCAATATCATTGTTTTCAGGATTTAATTTCATGGATATTTAGTTATGAGTGATCGAGTAAATATCTTTTGGGTTTCAGGGGCCAGAAAAGCATAAATACATTTCTTTCCTGAAAATTGTTTGTGTAACTATTTCTCTAAATTTTGCATGTCAGATATGGTATTGATGTTCTGGAATGTTCTAAGTTCTGGATCGATTTTTTGAATAACTGTTGTGTCCACATACAGGATATCTTTCATTAATTTCACTGGTGAGAGAACATATTTTTCGTTATTCTCAATTGATTTTTCGGTTGCCCTGAGCATTGTATTTCTCCTGTATACCGAGTGGAGCGGTTCAAATTTTTTGTCATTGTATCTGGGAATTGCTGCATCATGGCCATGTGAAAGCTTTGCAAGAAGCTGAATGACATCTTTATTTAAATATGGCATATCTACTGCTGTAACAAACACATATTCTTCTGAACAGGCTTTCAATCCTTCTCTGATCCCTTCCAGTGGACCGTAACCGGTTTGTTTATCAATTACTGCTGTGTATTCTTCAAAAATTGTCCCAAACATTTTTTCAAAAAACTCTTTCTGGTCTTCATCTCTTAAAGATATAACAATGTTGTTGCTCACCTGTTTTGTGATCTCTATTATATGCTCTAAGAGGGTTTTATCTTCATATGTGATCAGGGCCTTTTCAATGTTCCCAAGGCGCTGTCCCCTTCCTCCTGCAAGTATCAGTACTGAAAGATTGTTCATGTTGTGTAGTTTCCTGAAAAGCAAACAATTTTTCTAAGTGTAATTTGCTAAATGGTCAGTGATTGAGGAGATACAATATTGACCTACTCTTCTGTAGCTTAAAGGTGTTTATTCTCGATATTTATCATAAAATAATCCAAGGAGGAAATAACCAATCACTCCTGCAATGAGAGTTCCCGGGATAAAACCAGGGGTCTGTGATTCTGTATACATAAAATATAAGTTTACAGCTGCCAGATAAACAACTGAAAAAAGGAAAAATCCCAGCAACTGAATATGTATTTTAGATAGATTTTTTAAAGTCATATTTTCTTCTATTGTAATGCAACCCTTAAAACATTATGCTCATATTTTTAATGCGGTTACAGGGCAGTTATCAATGCATCTTTCACATTTTATGCAGTCCGGCTTTGGATCGGCTACATTTACTTCCAATTGCATCGGGCATACCTGATCACATTTTTTGCATTCAATGCATCTGTTTTCATTAAATTGCAACTGATGTCTGTTACCACCTATAGTTCTCTGGACCGTACCCATTGGACAGAAAGTACACCAGGTTCTTGGAGCAACAGAAACTCCAAGGACTATTGCAATAGCTGTTGTCATGGCACACATTATCACAAAGACCATACCTATCTGATTAATTAGTCCTTCTGTTAAAAGAAGCCTGTACCCCATAAATCCCATCAGCAGAATGAATATTGGAATTCTTATCCAGTAACTTCTCAGCAAATCTGGAATCTTTACATTCTTTGTTATTTTTCCTATCCAGAAGTCCACAAAACTGCCTCTTGGACATAAATTTCCGCAGAACCATCTTCCTTTAAAGGGTGCTATCAGTAATAGTGTTATAAAAACGATTGGAACAAGGTATCCCAGTAAGGGGAACAGGAATCCAAATATTGAAACGATCAGAACCAGTATTCCAAGATATGGTGTTATTTTTAGCATATTAATCACCTTCTGAATCTATTTGTCGTCTGCCCAAATTTCAAGTTCATTCTCCAGACGCCTGATCCAGCTTTGTACAGTTGACATTATGATATCTTTAATTTCTTTTTTTGACTTTACTTTGTACACAAAAACGTATCCTCCTCCATCCAGATTGCTCTGCAGTCGGATAAGAATCTGTTTTTCATGAAGTTTCTTTACAGTTTTTTGAGCCGTCGAAAGGTCGAAATTAAGGGATGTAGAAATATTTTCTGCAGTATGGTATTTTTCATCATTTTCAATAAAATACTTCAAAATCTGCAGATCTGCTCTTGTGAGATTCAGACTGCATTTGACAACTGCGTCGATCTCGAATTCTTTGCATGCAAAGTCTATCATGATGTGTACCTCAAATTCTTTACAGTACTGACATATGATGTAAGTATTAATAAAGGATATCAAGTACTGCACGATTGTGATTAAAAACGTCAGTACTGCATATTATATATTTAATAAAATTGAACTAGCTAGATATAAAAAAATAAGTGCCAGATGAACCATGCAAACAATATTTTTCATGGCCCAAAATTTCAAACTACTGCTGCAGTTTTAGGATAGTCTCCCTGGAAGTTTAGATTTCCGCTTTCTATTGAAAGCTCATCTATATGCAATCCTGGCATTCTACCCAGATTGGTATTAATTACATTTTCAAGTGCCTTTTCACCTTCCTCCTGCAAACTGCCAGGGACAGGTATCAGCCCGACTTTTACACTATCAAAATTTAGTTCTATACTTGCATCACTTGCCTTTTTGATATCCCCTGATATGTAAACTGGACCTTTGAAATTAACACCATGATCACGCAGATCAACATATGCTGACAATTCGGCATTATTTTCATCACCCAATCTCACCTGTATTTGCTTTAAAGGACCATCATTGTTACTGACCTGTAAATATGAACTCAGCTGTGAACTCGAAAGACTAACATCCATAGGTGCTGGATCTGAATATATGATATCTCTGGTTAACCAGTATTCAGATGGTGGATCTTTGAGATTTATCTGATACTCTTCTAACATTGCATCATAAATAGCTGGGTCCACTTCAACACCCAGATCAATCGGTTTATCTGTACCCAATAAAGATGTGACTATTGGAATATTAACAGCACCTGTTGCAGCTACTGCAGTAAGTCCTCCAACTATCAGCAGTAGTATGACAGCAACAATGATATTAATACTTCCTCTGTCATTATTTTTAACTATCCTCATATCTATATCTCCTTTTCAACCTCTTTTAAAGAAACAACAAAAATAAACTAACATATTAAATTATTCTTGATAGAATAAATCCCTGTCGATTTAAGAAAAAATAGATGGATCAGATGCTGAAACTATTTTTGATAATCACACACTACCTGCACCAATTTTATTTATGGTTTCATTAATGTCAGATTCCAGTTCTTTTGGAAGACCTTTTATGCCAACATCAAGAAAACCGCGAATTATCATTCCAACAGACTGATCTTCGGTCAATCCCCTGGCCATAAGGTATTCTACCTGTTCTCTGGCAATTTTTCCAACTGCAGCTTCATGACTCAGTTCAATGTCCTCAACATTTGCTTCAAGGATCGGAATAGCTCTCTGCACGCCCTTGCTGCTGAGGACCAGCCCATGGCATTCAAGATGTCCTTTAGCCTTATCTGCATTTCCTATCATTTCACCACGTGCGATTACTTTTCCACCAGTGGTGATGGTTCTGGAAATGAGTTCTGCTTTTGTACCGGGTGAATTGAATATCACGCGGCTTCCAAGATCCAGTTCAGAACCAGGATGCGCGACAGCTACTGTATTCATTCTGGCAAATGCTCCCTTTCCTTCAAGTTTGACAGTTGGATATGTTTGAACTGATTTTACAGGTTTCAGGCAGATGTAATTATTGATAAAGGTTCCACCCTCTTCAACATGTACAACGGTTCTGGGTCTTACACCAATTTGCTCAGACCAGTTGTGTATCATGGTAAAATTAAGGGTTGCACCTTTTTTCACATACATTTCAGAAATTCCCAGATGTATGGCCTTTTCAACTTCTTTCTTAGTTGCACATCCTGTTATGATGTCTAGCTGGGCATCTTCTTCTACAATTACGATATTATGTACTGTCTGGGATACATTTTTTGCACCCATCATAAGGCACGTCTGAACCGGCAACGAGGACTTTTTGCCTGCCGGTGCCCGGATAAAATATCCATCTGCATTTTCCAGATAACTTGACGCAGTATACTTATCGGCATCTACTGGGACAATTTTCCAGTAATAATCCTTCAGCCAGTCATATTTTTGCAATGCTTTCCGGGTGGATGTAAGCTCAATGTTCTTATCAGTAACGGATGAGTGTGAAACCGTATTATCTGTCATAAGGAGTGTACCAAGCCTTCCCTCTCCGCTTGGAACAATACCTGCACTTAGAAGCAATTTTTTTGTATCCTCATCTAAATCCTCCAGGTTCTGTATAGCTTCTGGTCCTTCACTGGTAACTTTGAATTCGCTCAGATCAAAATCTTCACCATATTCAGACCTTTTCTCCAGTGCATTCAATGCTTTTTTCTTTAGCTCTGTGTTACTTTGCATTTAATACACTCCTCGTATCCATGTTCTTTAATTTCACCAAGCAGTTCTCGTGGATTGCCTGAACACATTATGGTCCCATTGCAAAGAATGTATCCCTTATCAGCTTCTACATAATCCATTATCTGCCCTGTATGTGTGATTATAAGACCGGAATGTCCTTCTTTTCTTCTCTTCCCTGCACATTTCATTTCACCATGCAGGAGTTTGCGTATCATCCCTCCTATCTGGGATATATTTACCAGATCAACACCCGATTCCGGCTCATCAAGAAGATATAAGGATGGCTCCTGAGCGGCTAACTGGAGAAGCTCTGACCTTTTGATTTCTCCACCTGAAAAACCTACATTTATGTCTCTGTCAAGGAAGCTATCCATGTTCAGCTCATGGACCAGAGCGTCAATATTAACCTTTTCTCCAGCTGTGACCTCTAAAAGATCACGAAGTTTGACTCCAACCATATTTGGCGGTCTCTGGGTCATTATTCCAAGTCCTTTACTTGCCCTTTCATTTAAAGGAAGATCTGTTATATCCTCCCCTTTAAAATAAATATTACCTTCAACTATGTTGTAGCCGGTAAAGCCCATTATTGTCATAAGCAATGCAGATTTACCTGCACCGTTTGGTCCAAAAAGGACATTGGTATATCCACTCTCAACCTTTAGATTAATGTTCTTTAGTATTCGGCGACCACCAACTTCTACAGAAAGATTTTCTATCTCCAGCATTCTACAATACCCCGGGTATATTTTTCACTCCATTAACAGCTAATGAATTATATTTTCAATTGTACTTTAATTTATCTCAGGTGGCCTTCATGATAATCAAATTTGATCATACAATGATGCAGGATCAATATGATCAGATCCTGTAAGAACTGCCGTTTTCAGGTGCATATGTGTCAACACCTATTTCCTGATTGATCCATTGGGAAAACTGTTCTGATTGCTCACCGTGCATTGTAAATATGGTTTCAGTACCACGGTCACAGAAATCCTTTACGATTTCTTTAAGCTGCTTGTCTCCGCAATGGGCAGAAAAGTCATAATATTCAATAATATTCTTAAGATGCTGGTGAGCCCCATTGTTCATAATAGATCCATTATCCAGTGCCATTCTTCCATTGGTTCCTTCAGCCTGGTATCCAGTCAACATGATTTTTGTTTTTGGATCCCTGCAAAGCTTATCAAGGTAGTACATTACAGGCCCTCCGCTAAGCATTCCGGATGTTGTGACTATCACCGACGGATTTTCTGTAATTCTTGCCCTTTTATTTGGTTTAACAACAGACGCGTTTTTAAATGCTCTCTTTAAATGTACCGGATTTTTTACATATTCCTGATGTTTCATTATGAGTTTATATGCATCAATTCCCATCCCATCCACGTATGCATTAATATTGTGGGCATCCAGCATCATCAGTATTTCCTGAGTTCTTCCTATGGCAAACGCAGGAATGATCACATTTCCTCCAATATCAAGTGTTTCCTGTACAGATTCTATAAATGCTGATTCGGTGTCTTTTCTGGATGGATGATCTTCTCCATAATAGGTGCTTTCAATGATAAGAGTGTCTGCATCTGGGAACTGGTCTGCACCTGTAACAAGTCTTGTATCATGAGTATTTATATCTCCGGTGTAGAAAAGAGATTCATTATCAGGTGAATTAAGATATACTGAAGCAGAGCCTGGTATATGGCCTGCATTATAAAATGCTGATGTGTATCCTGAAGCACTGAATTCAACATCAAAGTCAACCTTTTGTACTGAATTCATAAATATTCTCAAATCTTCCCTGTCAAAGGGCGGATAATACCCCATGGACTCAGCTATTTTAATTGTATCCCGTGCAAGGAGATTTGAAAAAGATAGTGTAGGAGGTGTCATAAAAATGTCTGGATATATGTCGATCAGTGATGGAACTGCTCCACAATGGTCTAGATGACCATGAGATATTATAACTGACCTGGGATGAAGGCCATTTAATGGATACTGGAAACTATCACCAGGCTTTAGACCATAATCTATCAGTATTTCTTCATTTACAAGAAGTGCCGATCTTCCTACTTCCCGGCATCCGCCTTTGAACTGTAATAACACAATCTGTCATCCTGTATCTAATTTTGTCTATCGGGAACTGCAATTTTCTGCCAATTCTTAATTTTCTTGACGGAAATATTGGTTTTTCTGGATATTTCCGTTGCATCTGCATTTAGTAGGTCTCCTATTTTCACGATTCCAGCTTCATCCAGTTTTTCTGCTGTAACCTTACCAATACCGGAGATCTCTGTTACCTTATCCGATTTTTTTTTGCTGGCAGGGACAGTTTTTTTGTGAGCATTTTTGCTGGTAACCTTCTCGTTCTTCTCTTGATTTTCGTTATTCTGGGACTTTTGCCATTCAAGGAAATTACACTGAGGGCATCCAAGGTTCCAGGGTCTTCTCCCTTTTGAAATTATTCTCAAGTGATATAATCCGTGCTCATCACATGATTTGTCCGTTACAATTATCTGTCCGCTTTTTGGAAGAGGCAGTGAAAATGTACAATCAGGATAGTTACTACACCCTATAAAACGTGATCCTCTCCTGGATCGCCTGATTGACAGCTTGGAATTACATTCCGGACACGATCCCACAATCTTATCTTCTCTAAGGCCGGCCCTGAGAGATTCGGCTATCTTGTCCTGGCATTTTTCAAATTCAGAAAATATAGACTGCAGCATCTCCCTTGATTCATCAATTACATCATTTTCTGTAATTTCACCTTCTGCAATTTTATCCATATCCTGTTCCAGCTTGCTGGTCATATCAGGCTTTGTGATTGTTGGAGCATATTTTTCCAGTGTCTCAATGACTGCATATGCTGTTTTTGTTGGGATAAGTGGACTTCCGTGAACATATGTCCTTGAATATAATTTACTGATGGTTTCATGCCGGGTAGCTTTTGTTCCCAGCCCCAATTCTTCCATTAAACGTATCAGTCTTCCCTGTCCATACCTTCCAGGGGGCTTTGTTTCTTTATCCACCATATCAATTTTTTCAACACTAAGTATGTCTTTTTCTTCCATTTGAGGAAGTAATCTGTCCTCTGGAGCATTATATGGATAATACCATCTCCAGCCGGCATTTACAAGTCTGGCACCACTGGATTTGAATTCCTCTTCATTTATTTCAAATTTGATACGCATGGTTTCCCAGCGGGCAGGTTCTGCAAATGTTGCAAAGAACCTTCTGACCACCAGTTCGTATAATTTCCATTCCTGTTCATTAAGCTCTGATTTTTTAGCATATGAAGCTGGGTATATTGGAGGATGATCTGTAGATTCCTTTTTACCACGGGTTGGGATCAACTCTTTCTTTTTAAGAAGCTCGTTGGCATACTCTTTAAATATTCCTGAAGAAAATATTTCGATCTGTGCTCTAAGATCCAGAGAAGCTGGATAAACAGTATTATCAGTTCTTGGATATGAGATATAACCATTGGTATAAAGAGACTCGGCGATGCGCATTGCATTAGAAGCTGTAAATCCGATTGAGCTGGCTGCACTGATCAGCTCTGTTGTATTGAATGGAGTTGGCGGCTTATCGGTTTTGCTGGATTTGCGTATCTGGGATACAACTGCTTTTCTGGCCTTATTGACTTTTTCCATTACGGTATCTGCCTCGTCTTTATCCCAGAACCTTCCCTTTGAATGGCTGGCTAAGACTTCGTTTTTATTTTTATCTTCCAGCAGGGCATCTATTTCCCAGTATGGCTTTGGAACAAACTCGTCCCTTTCCTTTTCTCTATCTACAATTATGGCAAGCGTGGGTGATTGAACTCTTCCAACAGACAGGAACATATTTCCGAGTCTGCCGGAAACAAGAGATAGGTATCTGGTAAGCGATGCTCCCCATACAAGATCTATAACCTGCCTTGAATGTCCTGCTGCAGCAAGATTGAAATCAATTGATACCGGATTTGAAAACGCGTCGTTTATTTCTTTTGGGGTAATTGCACTGTACCTTACACGGTCAAATTTAAGATCTGGATTTGCTTTTTTGAGTATATTTAAGGCTTCAACACCGATCAACTCACCTTCACGATCATAGTCAGTAGCAATTGTTACATTTGTTGCTTTCTTAGCCATTTTTTTAAGAACAGAAACAATTTTTGAATGGGTCGCCACTGTAACTATTTCAGCATCAATCAATTCCCGGGACTCAACCTTTTGCCAGTTTTTATATTGCGGAGGAAAATCAACTGTAACAATATGCCCACTCAATCCTATAACAACAGTTTCTTCTTTATTTTTGAATTGATAGGTATCCACACCATTAACTCTTGACTGCTTGGGTTTTTTTGGTGCAAGTATTGAGGCAATCCTTTTTGCAGCAATGTTCTTTTCCGCAATAATAAGATGCATTGATAGCTCCGTTAATTTCCTGTTTGAATCAAATTATTTAGATACAGTTCAGCTCAGTAGCAGGCTAAACTTTAGTTGTTGAACACATTTTCTAGAATAAAAGGTTTTGGGTTGACATTAAATAAAAATTCTCTATATTCCATCAATATGAAAATCCCGGTCTAAATTTTAGTCTTAAAAATAGTCTGAAAGTATACGGTTCATTTATAAGTGTCCTCGGACAATATTTTATCATCAATAATTTATCTTCAATAATCTCAGGAGTTAAAATATATGTTAGAAGAAGAACGTTTTCTGGAACAGGATACTTTTATAGTTGTTACTGACAGAACAAAACCGGCTATGAAACTCACAGTCGATGAACTCAAAAAAAGGGGTAAAACAGTATATGTGGCCGATGTTTCAAAGAATCCGGAGTCTACTGAAATTACCCGAATCGCAGATATTCCTGAAGGAATTGAAAATGCGATTATAGGACTAAAGGAGACAGATCCTGGATATATAATCGAGCCTCTAGAGAAAAAAGGGGTGAAAAAAATATGGATTCACTGGAGAACTGATACCGATAAGGCCAAGGAGATGTGCAGGACCTCTGATGTTGAGTGTATAATAGGGAAATGTCCTATGATGTACCTTGGGAAAAGTTTCAGCATTCATGGAGTACACAGATCTATTGCAAAACTGCTGGGAAAATACTGAAATGAAATTCAGGATATCTGGTGATCAGGTCCATGGATACTCTCAAATGCCATTTTTACAGCTTCGTTTGCGGAAAAAGCAATCCTGACCCCTCTTATTTTCCACTGTGAATTGAGTGCTATTACAGGTTTACCAATCTTTAAGCCCAGTGCTATTTCAGAAAGTGTGCCATATTCGCCATCAACCGCAATAAGTGCATCACTAGAATGAGCGATCAATGCATTTCGTGCATGGCCCATATTTGTGACTATTACTGTATCAATATACTCGTTTGCATCCCTGAAATTCTCACCTGGTAATATTCCTACAGTCGTTCCCCCATTAATTTTTGCACCTCTGGATGCAGCTTCCATCACCCCTCCAAGCCCTCCGCAGATAAGTATTGCATCCATTTCTGCTATATTTTTGCCAACTTCCTCAGCTATTCTGGATACTTCAGTACTGCATGCGCCTGCCCCAATGATACCAATATGTGGTTTTTTCATTTTTACAACCTCATAATATGCATTTAGAATGGAAACTCAAATATATTCTTCCTGTATTTTGATAATTTCAGAACTGTCTCTGGCGCTTGAATATTCTTCAAGCAGCTGCTTATTGAGATCAAAGAAGGTTTTTCCCCACTTGAACTTGGAAAGAAGTTCCTCTGCCTGCTCCTTATAACCCAATATATATAGCGCAGCAGCAAATGCTTCTCCGGAGGTTAGCCTGAATGGTCTTCCGAAATTAACCGGATTCGCTGCTACCAGAAATGGAAGAGCCCTGTGTTGCATTCTTTTTTTCTGTAGAAGAGGAAATATTTCTTCTACCTTTTGCCATGAACAATCCAGGACAGTAATCCCTTTTGTGATGTTATCTGCAGGAGAAATTGCCTTTTCTGCCATCGGGTCAAGCAAAATTGATCCTGCAGGAATTCTGTTCACATTTTTGTACAAATTTATTAGATCAAAACGGGCAAGTTTTTTTCCTGTACATTTTTTTGGATGACATTGATCTGCGTGGTAGAGATAGAGTTTCAGATGTTTCTTAGCTATAGGTGGCATTGCATATCATTTACATATTCTGGAATTTAATTTTAATCTATTAACAGGATATTTTTCTAACTGAGAAATGAATTCAATCAGTTATATGGCTTTTTATTCAATCATTCAGGAATTGACCATAGAATCTATTGAGTAAATAATTGCGGTAGCAATAAATAGTGCGGAGTAGTTCACAAATATGATCTGGATATGTGTGCAATTGTTGGTTTTTTCAATAATCCTGATAACTGGGTATATGCCATCAGATCCCTCTCAATACTTCAAAACCGGGGTCAGGACGGCTGTGGAGTATGTGGTGTGAACTGGGTGGAATATTCTCCAGATATTAATACCTTGAAAGTTCATAAAGATAGAATTGGGATCATGGGTCAAAATCTCCATTCACTTGTTAATTTTGCTGCACAGCCTATAGTTTACAGAGGGAAGTTTGCAGGAAACTGTGAATTGTATAACTGGAAAGAAGTTGATACAAAATATGCAATGAATGCTGAAAATGATGCTGATCTTTTAATTAAGCTGATTGAGTGTAATATAGATAACTTTGAACAATCAAATGGAAAAGTAGCATCTTCTGATATGGTATACAAACTTATAGAAAAAACACTTGATGAATTCAGTGGGGTTTATTCATTTGCTTACTGGCTAAATGAGTATGTATATGTATTCAGGGATATTATTGGTGTAAAGCCGCTGTGGTATAGTTATGATACCTCCTACGGATTTGCATTTTCATCAGAGAGAAAGGCCTTATCCATTAATTTTTGTTCAGATTCAAAAGAACTGGATCCAAGAATTGCTTTATGTTATGATATAACACAGAACAAAATCCATCACTATAAACGTAAATCCCTGTCCATATATCCTCCTCACAGTAACCGGTATGATGAGATGAGGTCTAAACTCGAAATCCTGGTTGAAAAATCTATTAAAGAAAGGCTTCCAGAAACCCCCTTTGGCATCTTATTTTCAGGAGGTGTGGATTCTGCAATATTGGCCTATATGTGTGTCCGGATCGGAAAAATACCAGGACGTGATTTTTTCTGCTACTCAGCCGGGCTTCTGGATAAAAAGTCAGCTCATGATGTGAGATATTCAAAAATTGTGGCAAAAAAGCTGAACCTTGAACTTAGAATAAATGAAGTTCCTCTTGAAGAAACTGAGAGTATGCTGAAGACCGTTATCAGACTTGTTGAAGATACAGAGGTCCCAAAGGTCGGGGTAGGTTTAACAATGTTTGCAGCCTGCCTTGCTGCCAGAGAAGACGGTGTCAGGATAATGTTATCCGGTTCTGGTGCAGATGAATTACTTGCAGGCTATAATAGACATAAATCATCTGATAATGCTAATGAACAGTGTTACATGGATATAATGGATATTTATCAGAGAAATACTTACAGGGACGATGTTGTTTCCATGCACAATGGGATAGAACTGCGCTTTCCATATCTTGCCCTGGAAGTTGTCGATTTCTGTCTCAAAGTTCCTGCAAAATATAAAATACAAAACGAAACAAATAAGATGATATTAAGAGATATTGGTAAAAAAATAGGTATTTCTGAAGATATTTCTATGAGACGTAAAAAAGCTGCACAGTATGGAAGCGGATTTGATAGGGCTATCAATAAACTATCAAAATCAAACGGATTTAAGACAAAGACTGACTACCTGAAGGATATCCAGGAAGTTCAAAATTACAGACTGGGAGTACTCTTTAGTTCTGGAAAAGACAGTAATTACTCTCTGTACCTGATGCAAAAACAAAAATATCCCATTGAATGCCTGATAACTATCAGGAGCAAGAATCCTCATTCTTATATGTTCCATACTCCAAATATTGATATGGTGCATCTTCAATCTCAGGCAATTGGTATTCCACTGATTGAGAAGGTCACCGAAGGAGAAAAAGAGATTGAACTTGAAGACCTTAAAGAAGCACTTGAGGCTGCTATCCGGCAGTATGGGATAAATGGAGTAGTTACCGGTGCTCTCTATTCTACCTATCAAAAAGATAGAATTGAAAAAATATGTTCTGAACTTGGGTTGAAAGTCTTTTCGCCCCTCTGGCATACTGATCAGGAACAGGAAATGAGAGATATATTGAATGAAGGCTTTGAATTCATTTTCAGCAGCATCGCAGCATATGGTCTTGATAGATCCTGGCTTGGCCGCAGAATTGAAGAAAAGGATATAGATGACCTTGTAGATCTCAATGAAAGGATCGGAGTTAATATTGCAGGTGAAGGTGGCGAATTTGAAAGTTTTGTTACTGATGGTCCAATCTATGAGAAAAAGATCGAAATACTTGATTATGATGTTGATGAAATGGACGAAAATACTGCCCGAATAATTATCAGGGACGCAAGGCTGATTGATAAGGATGGATCAGAGAAAATGTGATTTTCGATCACATAAGCCAGTTTCATCAAATACTCGTATTATTGCGTTTATAATCTTCTTTTTTCAAAATATTGCTGGTGATAGTCTTCTGCAGGATAGAATTCCCTGGCAGGTATAATCTCTGTAGCAATCTCTTTATTGTACTTGCCGGACTTTTCCAGTTCCTTTTTAGATTCGATTGCATCAAACTTTTGCTCTTCATTGTGGTAGAAAATGATTGAACGGTACTGGCTGCCAATATCCGGTCCCTGGCGGTTAACCTGGGTTGGATCATGAACATCCCAGAATATATCCAGTAACTCTTTGTAACTGACAATTGATGGATCATAAATGATTTCGACACTTTCAGCATGACCGGTCCTACCAGTCGAAACCTCTTTGTATGTAGGGTTTTCTGTATGACCCCCGGCATAACCTACACGTGTGGATATGACTCCCTCTACCTTTCGAAACGAATCTTCAACTCCCCAGAAACAACCTGCAGCAAACGTAGCTTTTTCCATGCTTACAATCTCCCCCTTCAAATTTATCAGCATTATGAAGTTATACTGCCATTAATATAAAACTATGTAACATCACATTTTGTACAATTAAGATATGGATATTTATTCTGCGATTTTGCCGTCAACTATATGGATTACTCTATCCGCTTTCCGGGCAAGTGCTTCGTCATGGCTGACCAGTATAAATGTCTGTCCATGTTCACGATTGAGTCTTCTTATAAGTTCATAAATCTTCTCACTTGATTTTGTATCCAGGTTACCTGTAGGTTCATCACCTATTACGATGGCAGGACTGTTGGCAAGAGCTCTTGCAACTGCAACTCTCTGATTCTGGCCGCCGGAGAGTTGCGTTGGTCTGTGATCGATACGGTCTTCAAGGCCCACCTCAGCTAAAAGTTCATTTGCCATTCTGGTTGCTTCTTCTCTGGTCCTGCCTGCAATTAACAAAGGCATCATCACGTTTTCAAGAGCTGTAAAATCAGGCATTAAGTGGTGATACTGAAACACAAACCCCAGCACTTGATTACGAATTCTGGAACGGTCCTTATCAGGCATCTGACTTACATCATTTCCAGCGATGAAAATGGAACCTCTGGTAGGTGTATCCAGTATACCTATGATATGAAGAAGTGTACTTTTGCCTGAACCGGAAGGACCTACTATTGCCAGAAACTCGCCTTTATGGATTTCCAGATTTATAGAATCCAGTGCATAAACATCCACACCGTCTGAATAGATTTTACTCAGATTCCTGATTTCAATGATTATTTCTTCACTGGTCATCTTATTGGCCATATTGCTATAATAGTGATTAGAGTTTATAGTTTATTGGTCATTATATCGATATTAAATACTTGAATTAAGTTTAGAGGGGTAAATTTAATTATTCCCGATTAAAAAAGTAGATCATTTAAATGATAGAGGTGTGGGATTGTTGCAAGAGAATGAACCTAAAAATGTGCTGGAAGACGTTTCATGTTTTAAGCTTCCTGATCATAAGACCAAAATCGTCTGTACCCTGGGCCCGGCTTCTTCATCTGAAAATATAATCCGGAAACTAATAATGAAGGGAATGAATATTTCCAGACTTAACTTTTCCCATGGTAATTTTCAGGATCATAAAGATGTGATTCAGAAGATAAGGAATATTTCCAGAGAGCTATGCATAGAAATTGCTATTATGGCAGATCTTCCGGGTCCAAAGATCAGAACCGGAAAGCTGGAGACCGAGCCTATACACCTGTCAAAGGGTGATGAAGTAATATTGACCACAGAAAATGTTCGGGGAGAAGGCCAGATCATTCCTGTAAATTATAAAAAACTTCCAGAATCTGTATCCCCTGGAAACTTTATTTACCTCAATGACGGATTTATCCAGCTTGAATGCCTGAAAATTTTAAAAAACAATGTCTATTGCAGGGTAATCACTGAAGGTCCACTTTCATCAAATAAAGGTGTTAATCTCCCGGGAATCGATATTGATCTTGAGCCAGTAACTGAAAATGATCTTAAGGTAATCGATTTTGCACTTGATGCAGGAGTGGATATATTCAGCATTTCATTTGTAGAAAAGGCAGAAGATATTGAAAAGGTTAGGAATTTTGCTTTGAAGAGGGGCAAGTCGGTTTTTCTTATTGCAAAGATCGAACGTGAGAAAGCAGTCCGGGATATTGACCGGATTATAGAGGTTTCTGATGGACTTATGATTGCAAGGGGTGATATGGGAGTAGAATTACCAATCCAGAATGTGCCCCAGGTCCAAAAGGAACTTATCGCTAAAGCTACAATGAAAGGCATACCTGTAATAACAGCAACACATATGCTTGAATCAATGACGGAGAACATCCGGCCTACCCGGGCAGAAGTGACTGATGTTGCAAATGCGATACTTGATGGAACTGATGCTGTGATGCTTTCTGGTGAAACTGCAGTAGGAAAATATCCTGTAGAAAGTGTAGAAATGATGTCATCGATAGCAAAAGCCTCTGAAGAGTGGAGGGACAGGACCAGATGGGGAATTGAAAGAATAGAGACCCGAATATGTGGTGTTGAAATGAATATCGATGATGTTATTTCCCATCATGTCAATGAAGCGGTACAGAGGTTATCGGTCGATTATGTTGTAACTCCCACAATGTCGGGACAAACCGCAAGAAGAATCTCCAGGTTCAGGCCATCTACATGGATCCTAGCCTTTAGCCGCTATCCGCTAACTGCCCAGAGTCTCACTTTATCTTATGGTGTATTTCCTGTATATGTAAAAAAATTAGAAACAGACTGGGAAAATACAGTCCTTGGTAAAATGAAAGAGTGGGGAATATATCAGTCTGGAGATATTGTAGTCCTTACTCAGGGACAATCACCTGGCAGGCCGGGCGGAACAAACCTGCTAAAAATACTTACACTTGTCTGATTGCCGTGCTTTATTGTATTTTAATAGGAACTTTAATGAAAAAGGCAGGCATTCAATCAATATAACTGCCAACCAAAATAAAGGGGTTGAATAATATGATCGGAATAATGTCTGATTCACATGATTCTTTAGATTCAATAAATAGGGCTGTGAAAATCTTTAATGAAGAAAAAGTAACTGCTGTACTTCATGCAGGTGATATTGTATCTCCATTTACAGCAAAGGCCTTTCAGGAACTTGATGCAAAATTGTATTTTGTTTTTGGTAACAATGATGGGGACAAACTAACTCTAAAATCATGGTTTGAGGATTTTGGAGCTCATCTATGCGGAGATTTTGGGAATCTGGAAATAGATGGCATAAAAATCGGACTTCTGCATGGGGTCGATGAGACTATGGTACAGTCTCTTGCAATTTCAGGAAATTTTGATGTCATTGTACGGGGACATACTCACAGGTCAGCTATAGAAAGCATGAATGGAACTCTTGTAATAAATCCCGGTGAAGCTTCAGGTGTGCTTACCGGCAGATCCACAGTTGCATTTCTTGATGCCGGAGAATTGGATGTGAGAATTGTGGATATTTAGTATCCACGCTTGAGTATATCTATAAGCTGGTCCTGATCGGGCATATTTTTGTCTCTGATCAGGCGATAAATTCCTTTAATATCGTACTGAAGTCTGATAATTTCTGTTTCACAGGATACAGTGTCAAAAACTGCACAGCTGGCTCTTATATCTCCGTCACGGGGCTGTCCAACTGAACCTGGATTTATAATGGTGGTATTCTTCACTTTCCTTACAAACGGGATATGCGAATGTCCTATAAAAAGAAAATCGCTATCTATGCCTTCAATCATTTTCTCAATTTCATTAACTGGAGTATCAGGTTTTATGTAATTATACATTGATACAGGACTTCCATGCGTAAAATACAGTCTGTGGCCATCAATATTCTCTTTGAGGTTCAAAGGCAGATTTTTCAAAAAATGGATATGTTCCTGATCAAGATGCTGCCAGGTGTATTCTCTGGAAGATATTGACAGATTTTTATACTCATATCCACATCCACAATCAATGCGATAGGCAACTGCATTGTCATGGTTACCTCTGATTGTGGGTATCTTCAAATCCTTTATAGCATCAATGCATTCAACTGGCATAGGTCCATAATCCACAAGGTCTCCTAAACAAATAATCCTGTCATGGGGTACGGTTAATGTCCTGTCAAGTGCTATCTTATTTGCGTGGATGTCAGAAATAAGTAGAAGCTTCATTATACATCACAGATAAATTGCTTTCTTTCAGACTATAAATACTATATGGTAGGTCCAATGACATTTAAAACCGTTAGCTTTTTGCATTCATACACTAATATTTGTGTAAGTTACTATGATCCAGTGGCATGACCTGAGTTTTCTAAACTTAAAATTCGGCTTCGAATCTCCATTGGAGCATTTTTAATATCAGCAAAAGTTCATTGAGTCTCAACTAATATTAGAAATAGATGTTGTAGCTGAGAGATAATCCTCTCATTTTTTACTTATAGCTGATAATCTTTAAATCCCTTTAACATAATTATTTGCATAATAGGCAGCAATTGCTCCATCACCAACTGCAGTTATCACCTGGCGCAATGGGGTAGTTCGACAATCACCCGCTGCATAGATTCCTTCTACTGATGACTGCATGTCATTATCGGTGACGATAAAACCATCTTCGGTCTTTGCAACGTCAATAAAATCGGTATTTGGCTTTATGCCAACATAAATGAAGACTCCGTTGACTGGAATTTCTTCTACCTTTCCAGTAATTATATTTCTTACAACAATCTGTTCAACTTTATTGTTTCCTTTGATCTGTTCAACCACACTGTCACAGATGAATTCGATGTTTTCTGTTGCAAAGGCTCTATTTTGGAGTATTGTTTCTGCTCTCAACTCGTTTCTCCTGTGCACTACATATACATTGTCTGCAATGCCAGACAGAACCAGTGCTTCTGCAACTGCTGAATTACCTCCTCCAATAACTGCGACATTCCTCTTCTTAAAAAACGGACCGTCACAGGTTGCACAATAAGAGACACCTTTGCCTGTGAATTTAATTTCTCCAGGAACGTCTAATTTCTGAGGCTTTGCACCACTTGCTATAATTATGCTCTTTGCCTGGAGTTCTTCATTTTCAGTCTGGACTATTTTTCTATCATTATCAATGATAACATTTCTAACATTTGAATAATTTATATCTATACCCATTGCCTTTGCATGATCTTCAATTTTTTTTATCAATTCCATGCCGCTTATTGACGCAAATCCCGGATAATTCTCTACTCGATCAACCAGTGCGATTTGACTATTTATCTCATTTTTTTCCAGTACAAGAGTGTCCAGTCCATACCTTGAACCATAGATTCCCGCACTTAGCCCGGCTGCCCCGGCTCCCACTATAATCAGATCATGCATTAAAACTGCTCCTGTCAGGAGAGCATAGAAACAGCTTCATCCTTTTCAGGAACGCCCACATAAATAACTTCATCATCGATGATTGTGGTTGGCACTCCCATTATGGAGTGCTTGCCGGCAAGCTCCTGCCCTTTTTCAGTATCAATGTCCACTTCTTCATATTCGAATTCGTATTCAGATTGCAGGCTTTTCCATAATTTGCTTGCTGCGGGACATAATCTGCACCAGTCTGCATGTACGAGTGTAACTTTAGGCATTTTATCTACTCCTATAAAACTATATATAAAATTCATTTTTGCAATATATTAAACTAACTAATGTCTGAGAGCATGTTGATACAAAACAGCGGATGCTATAATCTTATTGCAATCAATAAAGTCCCGAATCTGGAGTTTCCAACTGTACGTGTGATTAAATTTATATTCAATGGTTTCATTTTATTTAGTGCAGGCAAAAGTTATATTTCGTGAATTATATCCCCTCGACTTCTCGTCATATTACTAATTATAATAACTTTTGTCTGCTTCTCATCTGGTAATGTGATATTCGTATTTTATGATATATGATCCACGAGTACTTTTTTCTTTTAATTTTGACCCATCCAACAGCAATTTATATATAAAATATCTTATTTCTAAGATAACCATGGCAACTGTAGAGCTTCCGTATGGCAATACCAGAATGGTTTTAGAGGTTCCGGATAAAAACCTATCACAGATCATACTACCTTCTGAACCGGATATAACTGAAAGTGAAGGCGAGATCCTGAAGGGTGCACTAAATAATCCCATTAACAATAAATCCCTACAGGAGATAGCAGATTCCAAATCCTCTGTTGCCATAATTGTAAGCGATGCTACAAGAGCGTCTCCTACAAAAAAGATGCTTCCTCCTCTTTTTGAAAAGCTTCATGAGGCAGGTGTCAGAGATGAAAACATCACAATAATCTTTGCTCTGGGCCTCCACCGGAAACAGTCGGAAGAAGAGATGAGATATATTGTCGGGGATGATATTTATGAACGGATAAGATGTATTGAACACGATCGTTCCAGATGTCGTCGGGTAGGGGTAACTTCGGCAGGCACTCCCGTTGAAGTATTTGAAGAGGTACTGGATTCCGATATAATCATCTGTACAGGTAATATTGAACTCCATTATTATGCAGGGTATAGTGGAGGTGCAAAGGCGATACTCCCTGGAGTTAGTTCTGAAGAATCAGTTATTGCCAATCACAGATTAATGGTGAATGAAAGAGCAACCAGTGGAAATATTGAAAGTCCTGTAAGAATTGATATGGAGGATGCTATCAATTTTGTCAAGGTTGATTTTTTGTTCAATGCAATTATTGACAGCAAAAAAAATATTGTTGCAGCTACAGCAGGACATATCATTGATGCTCATCGAAAGGGTGTGGAAGTTGTGGATCAAATGTATAAAGTTGAAGTTGAACCGGCTGATATTGTTATTGTTTCTGCAGGCGGTTATCCCAAAGACATAAACCTCTATCAGGCTCAAAAAGCCCTGGAAAATGCAAAAAGTGCGGTAAAAGAAGGAGGATCTATCCTCATGGTTGCTGAATGCAAGGATGGGTTTGGAAATGCAATATACGAAAAATGGAACCGTGAACTGAAAACCCCGGATGATGTACTGAATAAGTTTCATCATTCGTTTGAACTTGGAGGACATAAAGCAGCATTTGTAGCACAACTGACCAAAAAATCAAAACTGTATCTGTCCTCAGACCTGCCGGAAGTTGATGTCCGGAATGCTTTTTGTGTTCCATTTAAAGGGATTCAGGAACAGCTTGATGATCTTCTGGAAGATTGTCCAGATGCAAAGGTACATATTATGCCATACGGAGGATTGACACTTCCTGTATCTACAGCTACTGCTAGATAGAAATTGATATGAAACATTCATTCTAAGTTACTTGTTTTTAGCAGAATCTCCTGAGCTATGAATCGGATTTATAGTGTTCCTGGTAACTCCCTGTACAGACTGGTGCCTGATATTTACAGGGATATAAATATGTCCTGAACAGGAACAACACTTGCTCATTTTTATTTATTTACAGGTATCCTTTGAATTAATCAACTTAAATATACGGTCATTCTTTCGGACCTTCGATACAACTTCCAGACCCACTTCATCACCCTTATAAGCATGTTTTATGGGTGTATTGTCTTTAATGATAGATTCCACATTTTGTTCCAGAAAGGTTGTATTCCCTTCGATTACTATTCTATCTTCTGCACAAAGAGAGGAATGTTTTAAAATAACGGATGCTGCTTTCTTTTTTGAGTAATAGTTTGTGACGATTCCCACAGGTTGCTTTTTTGTAGAGGATGCATTCATTGGCTTGTTGAGCATAATTTCTTTTGATGAAGGGGTACCAAAATAAAATCCGGTAGATAATCCTCTGTTAAATACAGATTCAATATCTTTCTTTAAAGCAGATACATTATCTATGCTAAAATTTCCGTCCTTTACTGATGATAAGGCATTTGCATAGCAGCTTGATACATGTGAAATATATCTTGTATCTCTTAATCTTCCTTCAATCTTAAAGGCATCTATGCCAGTATCTACAAGTTCCTGAATATGTTCTATCATGCATAAGTCCTTTGCACTTAGTAGATATTTACCTCCGACCTCTACCATTGATCCATCATCTGCAACCAGTGTCCACTCCCAGCGGCATGGTTGAGTGCACTCACCACAATTTGCTGAACCTCCTGCCAGGTATGCAGAGAGATAACATCTCCCGGAAATCGAATGACACATTGCACCATGAACAAAAACTTCAAGTTCCATATCCGTTTTATTACGGATATCTGCAATTTGTTCCAGGGACAATTCTCTTGAAAGAACCACCCTTTCAGCACCCAGAGAGTGATAAAATTCTGCAGATCTATGGTTTGAAACATTTGCCTGGGTGGAAATATGGACCTTGAGTCCATTATCCAGAGCCTGCTCTATTGTAGCTGGATCCCAGCAAATAACAGCATCTATTTCTGCAGAGGATGCATGATCCATTATGGTATCCAGTTCCTTGATGTCTTCAGGGTAGATGACCGAGTTTACTGTAAGATAAGCTTTGAGTCCTGCGTGATGGACAGCATGAACAAAATCAGATAAGTACTCAGATGAAATTTCCTGAGCTCGGGCTCTTAGACTGAAGCGGTCAAGAGAAAAATAAACTGCATCCACATGATTTTTGCATGCATTCAGTGTTGATATGTTTCTGACACCAGCAACAAGCTCCGGAAATGCTGATACTCTTTTTGTCATGCTTTAATGAATGTTTATCAGGCATTAAATATTGCTGTTATCAATAGTTTCATTGAGGTAATGTTAATGTCCAGAGTATTTCTGTTCTTATTCTTAGCTGGTTCAAGAATCTGTTCGCAGTGAATGAAAACACTTATTTAATAACACCTCTATGGATAAAAGTAGTTAAAAGTATGACATTTTTATATAAAATTCATACTATCAATTATCTTTAGTTGAATTTGATGATATTTTAGGAGGATCCTGGAATTATGAAAAATAGAGTTATAATATTGATTCTGGCTATGGTCTTTACATTGGTCTGTATGCCGCTTTCAGCACAGGCAAATGACGATAATGTAGAGGAAATGATAGAGATTCTGGATGAGATTAGGTCTCTTGCAAATGAACTGCATGATCAATCTGAATTTATAGCAGATGATGTAGAACCAACAGTTGGATTGGACTGGAAGCTGATGGGTAAGGCAGAAGTTGTGCACGGCACTTCACATGACATTGAAAGGTTTGCGAGTATTGCCCATGATAGATTGAAAGATGGTCTGGATACCGGTGAATTCGATAAGAACGAGATAACTCGCAGAATTACAATGCTTCAGGGTGTTACTAATGCAATATCTCCTCTTGTGGATGATATAGACCATGAAACTCCGCAATCGCATAGAGAATATGCAGATGCACTGAGGAATGCACAATCTGATTTACAGCAGCTTGTTTCAGAATTGCACCTGATGGCAGAATCCGCAGTCTTTGTTGCAGAAAATAACGTGGATATTTATCTTATGGGCAAAGCAGAGGTAATCCATGGTACTTCACATGATATGGGAAGATTTGCAAATATTGGATACAATGAACTAAATAGGGGGCTGGAAACAGGCGAATTCAATAAGAATGAGATAACTCGCAGAATTACAATGCTTCAGGGTGTTACTAATGCAATATCTCCTCTTGTGGATGATATAGACCATGAAACTCCGCAATCGCATAGAGAATATGCAGATGCACTAAAGAGCGAGTTTGCTTTTTTGCAGGAACTTTCTTCACAACTGAATCAGCTGACAGTTGAAGAAAATGCCTCTGAGATGAGTGAAATAATGCAGCAGATAATGGATATATCAAGAGAGATACACGATATTTCTGAGTTCATAGCAGATGACGTAGATCCAGCGGCAGATGATACAATAATTGATGAAGTTGATGACCCTGTTGAGCAGGACCCAGAAACCGAAGATACTCCTGGACTTGGAGCAATAAGTGCTGCTTTTGGAATACTTTCAATGGCCTATTTAATCAGACGCTAAAACAATAATGAGGTCCTAAAATGCCTCATTCATTTCTAATTTTTAAATACATAAATTATAGACTAAAAAATACTGATTTCTTTCAGGATTTTCCATAACACCATTCCAGGTGTTCATCTGACGGAGGCTCTGTAATCAGGCTCACCACAATGGCTGCAATTGCTGCAAGCGGTGTTGCAATCAGTATCGGATCTACAAGAGTCCAAGTACCTGTAATAACTGTTTCAGTTGAGAATATAAATTCTGATATTCCCAGTGGAACTGCATTTGCAGCATGTACAAAGGTCAGCCAGAACAGACTTGAGAGCGTGCCTACTATCAGACCTGCAATTGCACCTTCCCTTGTCATTCTTTTCCAGAAAAGGGCACCGGCATATATAGGCAGGAATGCAGCTGCACAAAGTCCAAAGAAAATTGCGGTCGCACGTGCAATGATACTGATCGGAAGAAAGTATGCAAAGATCACACTGATCAGAATGGTGACTGCAATACCAAGACGGGTAATATTTACTGTTCGTCCGGCTTTGCCGCTTAGAAGGTAGCCTCGATAAAAATCATGGCCTATTGAAGTGCCCATGGTGTGATACTGTGAACTGAGAGTTGACATGGACGCCGCCAGCAACACCAGCATGAACAATATCACAAATGCATCCGGCATTGCATTATTAATGTACATCGGAATAATTAGATCGGTATTCCCTCCAGCAATCTCAAGTGCAATCTGGCCAAAATTCTCAAAGAAATATACGTTTGAAAGTGCACCTGTGATGTAGGCTACTCCTGCCATCATCAGGATAAAGGGCCCTCCCACAAATATTGCTCTGTTGAATGATTTATCACTTTCCACTGTCATGAATCTCACTGCCAGCTGAGGTTGGGCAAGTACACCAATTCCTACTCCAAGTATTATGGTTGATACCATTGTCCACCATATTGGAGATCCGAGCTCCGGCATCATGGTCCATCCCTGGTGCCCTCCCTGAACCAGTGCCTGAGGCACAAGATGTCCCAGTTCAGTAAGTGACTGATGTGCCTGGTTAATGCCACCCAGTATTCTGTATGTGAATACCAGCAGTATGCCCATTCCAATAAACATCAGAAAACCCTGTAATGCATCAGTGTACATTACTGCAATAAGGCCGCCTGTAATCACATAGGCAGCAACAATAATGGTAAAGATCAAAACAGCTATATCATAATGGACACCAAGTGCGGTCTCAATAAACCGTGCTGCTCCGATCAAAACAATACCTGCATAAAGCGGCATGAATACTCCTATCAGTGCACCTGAAAATCCCTGAATGAACCTGGATTCGAACCTTTTTCCTAGAAGTTCAGGAAAAGTGACTGCACTCAGGTTCTGGCCAATTCTTCTTGTTTTTGGTCCAAAGATGGCGAAAGCAATAAAAATCCCTACAAAAATATTCATGAAGACCAGCCATAGTAATCCCATACCAAGTGAACCAGCTACGCCACCAAATCCAACAATTGCAGCAGTACTGATAAAGGTTGCACCATAGGAAAGGGCAAGAATAAAAGGGTGTATCTTTCTACCTGCAACCATGTAGTCATCGTCTTTACAGGTACGCTTGTAGCCAAGCCAGCCGAGATAGAATATTACCATCAAATAAATCAGGATGACAATACCAAATGTAGAAGTACTTACTGCCACTTTTTAATCCTCTTATTCTCTACTTATTGTATTTATTTCTGTCAGGTTGTATTATATTTACATAAGTTGTTATACTGAACTATGTTAACATATGACATATATGTTTTAAAATAAGCAAATATTTATACCTATCTATAATAGTAGGTGGCAGAATAAACAGGATTGTCACTGATCCTGATGCAAATGTAGAAAAGAACTTCAATTAATCTATAGGATCAAAATAATTAGAATAGTGAAAGGAGATCCCCACTCCCATCCGCTATGATTCCACTTCCCAACCTGCTCCAATATAGTCTTTATGAGATCTATATTGTATCTCAATATGTTTTGTAATTATTGTTTACTAGTAGCATCAATATATAGTATTGTGTGAAATCAGTGCTACTTCAATGATAAACGTCGATAGCTTCTTATTTCTGAATCAAACACTACTAACCGAAATCCTTATATTCAGATGAATAGCTAAATGCCAGCAGAGTTTGTAATATATTGATAGCAATACACTGGTAATAATTTTATCAAATAATATTTATTGCACATTAAAATGGTCAATACATTATTTGTACTTTTATAAAAATAGGGATATCATGATTGGGATTTCAAAGCTGTACTGCGGAACTGTTGAACCTTCAGATGCTCTCAGATATGGGCGTGACTCTAAAAAACTTCCTCCTCATCTGCTGCAGTTTTCTAAGGATAAAAAGCCTGTTGTCGTATGGAATGTAACGAAACGATGTAATTTAAAGTGCCTTCATTGCTATTCTAAATCAGGGGATTCAAGTAGTGAGGATGAGCTGAATGCTGAACTAAATACTGAGGAAGGTAAACAGTTAATTGATGATCTTGCGGACTTTGGGACTCCTGTTATCCTGTTTTCTGGTGGAGAACCCTTGGTACGAAAAGATCTTCCGGAACTTGTTTCCTATGCCAGATCTAAAGGTATGCGTGCGGTAATATCAACCAATGGAACCCTTATTGATAAAGATATGGCAAAAGTCCTCAGAGACATCGGCTTATCCTATGTGGGTATTTCACTTGATGGCACATTAAAGACCAATGATAAGTTCAGGGCTATTCCAGGTGCATTTGATGCAGCAATGGAGGGGCTTCGCAACTGTCAGAGGGAAGGAATTAAGGTAGGTCTTCGATTTACTATTAATAAATACAATGTACAGGATATACCTGCGATATTTGATCTTATAGAAAAAGAAAACATACCAAGAATATGTTTTTACCATCTGGTGTATTCAGGCCGTGGATCTGAACTGATTGATCAGGATCTTTCTCATGAAGAAAGCAGAAGAACGGTTGATATGATCATGGATCGAACAGAGCAACTTCATACAAAAGGCCATCCTGTTGAAGTTCTCACAGTCGATAATCACTGTGACGGCCCCTACATCTATATGCGGCTTCAGAAAGAGGATCCTGAACGTGCACAGGAAGTACTCGAATTGCTAAAGATGAACCAGGGCAATTCTTCAGGAATAGGGATTGGTTGTGTTTCATGGGACGGTTCAATACATCCAGATCAGTTCTGGAGACACTACAGCTTTGGGAATGTGCGTGAGAGAAAATTCAGTGAAATCTGGATGGATACTTCTGATAAATTAATGGCTGGTCTAAAGAACAGAAAACCACTGATTAGGGAAAATGCTGACAGATGTGCACGCTGCAGGTGGCTTGATGTATGTAATGCCAACTTCAGGGTGCGTGCAGAAGCAGTTCATGGAAATCTATGGGCTGATGATCCGGCTTGTTATCTTACAGAAGAGGAAATTAAAATACCCGACGATCAGCAAGTATAAATATGACTGCAGATCCATCCATCCATCCATTCACTCATCCTGGTAATTTCAAAGAAGAATGAACCATACGTATAATTCATTTTAGACCTCAATGCAGTTTTCCCAAAGGCCATGAATATTGCAGTATTCTGTTGCGCACAATGTTTTGAAATCATCGGTCCTGATCTCAAAGGTAGCATTGTGATTGGTATGGACTGGAGCAAAGCTTGACCGTCCCAGATTGACAACCTGATCGTTGTCTTTTTTAACTCCAAACAGGGCAATCCATGCAATATGATGCTCTACTTTATTTGGGTGTGGTGTCTCTTTTCCCACATATACACGAACAATATCTGTGCCGTTGACGCCCTTTTCCTTTTCTATCTCTATCACAGGGACATGTTTTTCCTTTAATGTACTCTCTGCTTCCTCATTCTTTCCTTTAACCAGTTCCTGAAATTTCACAAATATACCTCCTTTATACTGTTTTTTTCTTTTATCACTTATAGTTTATTCATGTTGTTCTTTAATTGAAAACTAATTGGGAAATCAATCTTTAGCTGAACAGTTTAATTTGCTGCTGGCTTTATGATCAACACGTTTAATAATTCCAACTTATATCCCTTTTTCTGAATTAATAAGTACCCTGTGATAAGTTATTTACGGTATTGGTACCAATAAATCATGTTCTTAAAATATCTTGCTTTGATCATCTTTAGTGTAAATACATATGCGAAAGTAGATATTTTGGATTTACCTGGCTAATATTGGGGGAACTCTGTTAATGATTGCAGCATTTATTACACTTTTTGCAGTTATTATAGTTTCACTTCTGATAACAAGGGTTGCAACAATTGCACTGACTCTAACGGGTTTGTCCCGGGAGGTGGCGCGCTTTCAGGCTCGTTCTGCCCTTACCGGATCTGGCTTTACGACTACAGAGTCAGAAAACATGATGATCCATCCTATAAGGCGAAGGATACTTATGCATCTTATGCTGGTTGGAAATGCTGGAATAGTAACTGTAATTGCTTCTACTGTAGTTATTTTTTTAAACCCTGCGGAAGAGACTTTAATTAACTATCTGATTGTTTTTATAATTGGGACATCAATAATTGCTCTGATCACAAAGAGTGCAAAGATGGATAAGATCTTAAATCGTGCTATTGCTTTTGCCCTAATAAGGTGGACTGATATTGAGGGATCTGACTCTGCAAGTCTAATATATCTTGGAGGTGATTATCAGGTATCTGAACTTAAAGTTGAATCCAAGGACTGGCTTTCAGAGAAAACGCTTATGGAATTGAATCTTGCTGAGGAAGGAGTGCTTGTACTGGGTATTCAGAAACCATATGGTGAATATGTGGGGATACCTTCTGCAGATACTCGAATAAAAGCCAGGGATGTCTTGTTCCTTTATGGACGAGGCAGTGCTATACAATCTCTGGACAGAAGAAGACGTGGAATCCGTGGAGAACTGGAACACTCAGAAGCAGTTGAACAACAGAAGGAAATCACAGATAAACAGGAAAAGTATTCACAATGAAAAGAAGTTTTATGCATAAATGTCATTTTTTTTAATTTATTGCATAACATCTTTATTCCAGAAAATCCATTCAAAACTGCTTTTATATGATATTTGAGTATATTCGAACTCAGGTTAGAACCTGATCCAGACCCAGTCTTAATATACAATAAATATAAGTCAAACTATTAGTAGCACATTTAAATATACTAATGATTCTGTAGATAGCTGGTTAATTATTATATTATGATTATTGGAGTGTTTCAATGACAATCCCCAAAGAATATGTTCCCTATGAAATCGAATCAAAATGGCAGAATAAATGGAATGAGTCAATTTATTATTTTAACTGGGATGAGGCCGAGTGCCCTCAGTATATTATAGACACACCTCCTCCATACCCCACAGGAAATTTCCATATCGGTAATTCTCTCAACTGGTGCTATATTGATTTCATAGCCCGGTATAAAAGGATGAGGGGGTATAATGTAATGTTCCCTCAGGGATGGGATTGCCATGGCCTGCCTACTGAAGTGAAAGTAGAAGAGATACACGGCATAACCAAGAATCAGGTTCCAAGATCTGAATTCAGAAGATTGTGTGAAGAACTCACCTCTGAGAATATCCGAAAAATGCGCGAAACAATGATGATGCTCGGATTTTCAATTGACTGGAGCAATGAGTTCATAACCATGGATCCTTCTTATTATGTAAAGACACAGAAATCATTTGTTAAAATGCATGATAAAGGACGCATATATCAGGAGCAACATCCTGTTAACTGGTGTCCAAGATGTGAAACCGCCATAGCTTTTGCAGAGGTTGAATATGAGTCAAGGCAGACATATCTCAACTATCTTTATTTTGATGATCTTAAGATTGCAACTACCAGACCGGAGCTGTTAGCTGCATGCGTTGCAGTTGCAATAAATCCTTCAGATGAGCGATATAATGATTTTATAGGTCAGAATGTTAAAGTTCCTATCTTCGGTCATGAAGTGGCCGTTATTGCAGATAAGGATGTGGATCCTTCATTTGGTACCGGTGCGGTTATGATCTGTACTTTTGGTGATAAACAGGATGTGAGGTGGTGGGTAGAACATCATCTTCCTCTCAGAAAGGCAATTGATAAAAATGGCCTTATGACCGAGATTGCAGGTAATTATGCCGGTATGAAAATATCCGAATGCAAAGAGGCAATTATTGAAGATCTTAAACGTCAGTCTCTCATCTACAAACAGGAACAGATCGAACAGAATGTAGGTATGTGCTGGAGGTGTAAAACACCTATCGAAATTCTGTCTGAAAAGCAATGGTTTGTTAAAATAAATTCTGAAGAGATACTTTCAACAGCTGATGAGATAGACTGGATCCCTGAACATATGAAGATACGATTGAAAAACTGGACCGGTACAATGGAGTGGGACTGGTGCATCTCCAGACAGAGGATATTTGCAACCCCAATACCTGTATGGTACTGTAAGAGATGTGGACAGACACTGGTGGCAAAAGAAGAATGGTTGCCACTGGATCCCACCCAAGAATCAGCTCCTCAACCGTGTGAATGCGGTTCTACAGATTTTGAAGCAGAAGAAGATGTACTGGATACCTGGATGGACTCTTCACTTACGGCAATTCATGTCGCTGGATGGTTGAGTGAACACGAAATGCGTCTTCCTACACAGTTAAGGCCACAGGGACATGATATTATTCGTACATGGGCTTTTTATACAATACTACGCTCAGTTGCCCTTACAGATACCAGGCCATGGGATACAATCCTTATCAATGGCATGGTCCTTGGAGAAAATGGTCATAAAATGAGCAAATCGGCGGGTAATATTATATCCCCACACGAAGTTGTTGATACCTATGGTGCAGATGCATTCCGGCAGTGGGCTGCTGTTGGTGGTACTCCTGGTTCTGATGTAATGTTTAGATGGAAAGATGTGGTATCTGCATCTCGCTTTTTGCAGAAATTATGGAGCATATATAGGTTTTCAATATCTCATATTGAGAACTTTAATCCTGAGACCGACCATATACCTCCTGAATCACTGCCGGTGGTTGACCGATGGATGCTGAGTAATCTTAATCGTCTGATCGAATCTACCACTGAGAGTATGGATCATTTCCAATTCGATGAAACATTCAAATCGATTCGTGGTTTTACCTGGGAGATGGTTGCAGATAATTATATTGAACTTGTAAAATCCAGATTATACGGAAATGATAGCGAAGAAAAGAAAGCAGCTCAATATACTTTACATATGGTTCTCAATACACTTGTTCGTCTTTTGTCTCCTTTTGTTCCATTCATTGCAGAAGAGATGTATTCCAGACTAAGTTCTGGTAGTGTACATCTCAGCACATGGCCGGGTGTTGAGAGAAAATATATAGATGAAAATATAGAAATACAGGGGGAGCTGATCAAGGACATTGTTGCTTCTATAAGGCGCTATAAATCTGAATCTGGAATGGCTCTTAATGCACCACTTAAAAAAATAGAGATTTATGCACCTCTTGAAGATACGACAGATATCAGAGGTGCAACTAATTCTGAAGTAGAGTTAATCTCAGGAAAACCAGATTTTGAATATGTGCCAGTTTCTGTAAAGCCTGAAATGGGAATCATAGGTCCCAGATACCGAAAGAAGGCAGGCGCTATTGTAAAAAAGCTATCCCTGGCTGATCCGCTGGAAGTAGCAAAGGAGATGGAAAGTGGAAAAATGATCCTGGATGTTGATGGAGAAACCATCGAGGTTGATCCAGAGGCAGTATCTCTGGAAAGAGAGGTTAAATCTGCAGGACGTGAAGTAGATGTCCTTGATGTAAATGGTTCGATTGTTGTGATTGTTAAGTGATTGAAAAACAGATATAACAAGAGAACTAAACAGCTCAATGAGGGGAAGCTATTTTCCTCTCTGTACTCATTTTTAATTTCTAATGCGCCTTTGATTACTGAATTCTGAATCCGATGAAGATATCCGCATCATTAAAAATTTATTTTTTAAATATTAAACTTTATATAGCAGTAGATTAATCCCGAATAAATCAAACATCACACTGATACATTCATGGTGATTTAATGGGAAAAATCAATAAAGTACTTCTTGTACTTAAAAATATGGTCTATGAGAGTACTGCTCCGCAAGAGATTATTCGTTTTGCCCGCTATTATAGAAAGATGGGGCTTGAAGTAGTTGTGGTTCTTTTTGGTCCAATGGGGGTAATCTTTGGCAAGAACAACAAATATGGTTCTCCTGCATATGATGAGAAAATAATAGAATGTATCGAAATGGGCGTACAGTTTAAGTGCTGCGACCTGGCTGCTTCTATGATTGGATTAAAGGAAGAGGAGTTGATTCCAGGTATCAAGATTGTTCCTTCACATGAACTGGCTGACCTTTTCCTGAAATATCGTGAAGAGGATCAATTGATACTTACTCTTTGAATATGGTAGCTTTAGGGGAGCGTGAATTATTTGTATGAGATGCCCATTGTTTTTAATGGGGTTATATACGATTTATTTGTTTATTTATTTTGAACTGGTGAAATGATGGAATCGGGAAGAAACTTAAATCTGCAGGAAAAAGATATTCTGAATAAAGTACTCTCAGGTGAAATATCAATTAGAAAGGTTGCCATGTTTGTTGAAGACTGGGAGTCTGCAATAAAAATAAGGCGTCTGGCAATTGAAGAATTGGCTGGAGTTGAATTTGAAAATATTCAGAACTATTCGATCGATACAGAAAATGTGGTAAAGAAAAATACCGAGAATATGATCGGAGCAGTTCAGGTTCCCCTGGGTGTTGCAGGTCCACTTAATATAAATGGAGAATATGCACAGGGAGATTTTTACATTCCTCTTGCAACAACTGAAGGTGCACTTGTTGCCAGTATAAACAGAGGCTCATCTGTAATCACGGGTTCAGGTGGGGCAAATGTCAGGATATTCCAGAATTCAATGACCAGAGCACCTGTATTTAAATTTGAGAATCTGGAGCGGACAAAAAAGTTTGTAGATTGGGTAAAGAAGAAAAGTACACTAGAAAAGATGAAAGAAAAAATTAAGGAAAGTACAAGGTATGGCGAACTGTTGAATGTAGAGTCATTTGTGCTTGGTAATACTGCATATCTTAGATTTGGTTTTGATACAAAAGATGCCATGGGCATGAATATGGTGACCCTGGCAACTGATGTAATTGTGGATCTGATAGTGGATGAGTTTGGAGCAGACCCGATATCACTTTCCGGGAATATGTGTTCTGATAAAAAACCAGCTGCTGTATCTTCAATAAACGGAAGAGGAAAAACAGTTGTTGCAGAAGTGACGATTCCCCGGGATACTGTAGAATCTAAATTAAAATGTACTCCTGATGAAATGGTGGAAGTAAATTATCGCAAGAACCTTTTGGGATCTGCCCGGGCCGGATCTCTTGGATTTAATGCTCATGCAGCAAATGTCATTGCTGCAATGTATATTGCATGTGGACAGGACCCTGCTCATGTGGTGGAGGGCAGCTACACGATAACTACGATGGATATTGATAAATACGGGAATCTCTACTGCACTGTCACACTTCCTGCTGTAGCTGTTGGTACTGTTGGAGGGGGAACTGGTATTGGAACCCAGCGCGATTGTTTGAATTTACTTGGAGTATCAGGTTCAGGTGAAAAACCAGGAGAAAATTCTAAAAAGCTGGCTGAAATTGTTGCAGCATCAGTTCTTGCAGGAGAACTCTCGCTTATCGGTGCACAGGCAGCAGGTCACCTGGCCCGGGCCCATGCAAAACTGGGCAGATAAAATATAATAAATTGCAGAGTTGCGGGGTGGGGCAATCTAATGTTATGTTATAATCTTTACATTTGAGCTGTTATCCGTAAACTACTTATTTTATTATATTCAATAAAAAATATATTTATTTTGATTCTTTTAAAGGGGGTTGAATCAGTTGAAATCAAAAGTATATGAAGGGGATAACCGTACTTCCATGAAAGTATATACTGGAAATACCACTGATTTTTTATCAAATATAAGAGTAAGCCTTGCAGATTTTAATGAAAACTGGAGTGTGCTTGTTACAGGAATGGATGAGCAAACGCGTGCTGCTGCAGCGATAAGTCTTGCACAGGCCCTTGATCCAAACTTCACAGTTGAGCAATGCGCTTTTTCTATTCAGGAACTTAAGCAGATAATGCACAATATAAATGTTAAGACAATAGTTCTGATAGAACAGAATAACGAAAATAAACTATCTGAAGTTCTGGATGCTGCTTCTTTACCAGGAAAATTATTGATAGTTACATCTCCAATCAAACCACCTGAATATAGGATGAAGAAAATTTACAATCTTCATGTATACCTAAAAAAGGAGATCAGTAATGAAGAAAATAATGGAGGTATCAGGGGTGTACAGGCGATAGCAATGATACTTAAACCCTCGGCCAGTATGAAACTGGGTGCATCTTACAATAAATCAATAAATATATTTAACAGTGATATTGCTATGCTGGATATTATGTACCCTCTCACAGATGTATGGAATCAGTATACAAATTTGAAAGAAAGTAAAAGATCTTAAAACTCAGGATAGATCTATTCAAGTCTGCTTTTTGCTTTTTTCAGATGCATTGTACATTTTTCCATATTCTTGGAGGCCATTCTTATTTCCTCCGCAACACCTTCAAACCCTGACAGTTCTATCTTTTCAGTCCAGCTATCAAAATTCTGGACGTGATTGTCATTGTGTTCTATCCAGTGTTCAATCAAATGAAGCAGTTTTTCTTTAGTGATCTCTTCAGAGCTCATTGTATCCCCAATGTTTTCATTCTGTTTTTCAAACATTTCCTGGATGAGTAATTGTTCCGGTAACTGCTGAAGCTGCAGCAGTTGCTGGTGAGGCCAGGTATATGCATCCTCCTTTACCCATACGGCCCCTGAAATTTCTGTTTGCGGTGGATATGCAGGTTTCTCCATCCCCTATAACTCCCATATGACCTCCAAGGCAGGGGCCACATCCGGGTGTTGCAAACGTTGCTCCGGCTTCAAGTAATTTTTCTACTGTGCCGTTTTTGGTAGCCTCGATCATAATATCTCTTGAAGCTGGTATAACTATTGTTCTTACTGCTACATCTTTACCTTCAAGTATAGCGGCAGCGTCTTCAAGATCCTCCAATCTTCCATTTGTGCATGTACCAATAAATACCTGATCCACTCTGGTGCCTTCCACTTCTGACACACCGCATACATTATCTACTTCATGTGGTCTGGCTATCTGTGGCTCAAGGTCTTCTACATCTATGTGTATTTCTTTTGCATAGATTGCATCATCATCTGCATACACCGGATCATATTCATCCACCGCTCTTTTTTTGACATATTCTAATGTTTTATTATCAGGTGGCACAATTCCTGTTTTTGCTCCCATTTCAATTGCCATGTTACACAGAGTCATTCGTCCTGAAACTGAAAGATCGCTGATTGTATTTCCATAAAATTCCAGGGCTTTATATGTTGCTCCGTCTGATCCTACAGTACCAACAACTTTGAGTGTCAGATCTTTTGCACATACATGCTTATTCATATTTCCTTCAACTGTGATCTTTATAGATTCAGGGACCCTGAACCAGAGTTTTCCGGAAGCAAAGATCTCTGCCATATCAGTTGCTCCAACTCCTGTTCCAAAAGCACCGAAAGCTCCATATGTGCAGGAATGAGAGTCGGCACCTACGATTAGCTTTCCAGGCATTGCAAATCCTTTTTCCGGAAGAACCTGATGGCAGATACCGTTCCCAATATCATAAAAGTTCCTGATTTTCTGTTCATGTATCCAGTTTCTTATATCTTTTTGCAGGGATGCAGTTGTATCGCTATTTGCAGGTGCAAGGTGGTCGAATGGAATCACTATTTTGTCTGTATTCCATACCTTTTCAACTTCCATTTCCCTGAAGGCCTTAACTGCTAGTATGCTTGTACCGTCGTGTGCCATAGCATAGTCAATATCAGCCATTACAAAATCATTTGCAACTGCAGTTTTTCCAGATGCTCTGCTAAGTATCTTTTCACTTATTGTGCCCAAAAGGTAAACTCCTTTGTGATGTTATTTGTTGATAATTGTCATTTTCTATCTATATTTAGATGCCTCTAATTAAAATTTACATAAATATATATTATTTGGTTATTCTCATTTTTTTGAGAAAATCATCCAGTGGGACTGAATGAGCTTTAAATCCACAAACACTATCCGGATCTGCACCAAGCGCAAGTGCTGCAAATTGAGCTATATTCATATGAATAATATCATATTTTGTGTTGAACTCTTTTTCAACGGCTGGCTGATATCTGTCATACTGTATCTGACAGTTTGGACACATGTGGAGGACCAGTTCCACATCCATTTCCTTAAGACTTTCCAGTTTTGAATGTGTTACTTCCAGAGATGTCTTTCTGTTAATATATCTTTGTGAGAATCCTGCGCCACAGGTGAGTGTTCTGTTTTCATACCAGTCAATAACATCTCCCCCACAGGCATCTGCAATTCTATCAATAAGATCTATTTTTTCAGGATTTCCTGTTACATCTTCATACTGAACCTTATAATAATGGCATGCATGATGTGTAGCTATTCTCACTCCTGAAAACTCAATTTTCCTCATACTCTTTATTTCATCATCTTTACTGGCTATGATCTCAACTACGTGATAGAAGTTGTCCACATCATGGAAGCTTTCAGGAGTGTATTCAAGATGCTGAAGCTCTTTATCCTTAAATATGCTGTTTATTTTCTCCCTGACGGGTTCATTGCTATTCAATAATTTGCAGGATCTCTTGTTGATAGCATAACATGTAGCACAGAGAGTTGCGATGTTTGGATAGCCGGCATTTCTGGCAACTGCAAAATTCCTGGCTGCAATTGCCGTTGTTGGCATCTGGTCAAATAGATCAAAATAATATCCAAGCCCGGTGCAGCATGACTGCCTGTCACTTATATGGTAATCCACACCAAGCTCATCAAAAAGAAACTTTGTTGAACTTTCAATACCCGGATATTCGGTACTCACAAGACATGATTTAAAAAGCAGTATTCTTTTATCAGGTATATCTGTAATCTGTTTCATTGGTTATGGTCACTTCCTATCTTTTTGAGATGACATTTTATCAGCATCTCTTTTCAGCTTCTCCAGCCTGTCGTAAAATCGCACACCTTCCAGTATCTGGTGTATTTCATTTCTTCCTCCATCTTTTACTCCTATATCTCCAAGACCCAGATTTCTCCTCATGCTGTCAAGATTGTCCCTAAATTCCAGCCAGAACTTGCCAAAGTCTTCTTCCATTTGATCTACATAGGGATCCGGAATCTTGCTTATACCCTGTTCTGCAAAAGTATCTGCATACTCAAAAAGCACCTCTATCTTATCAAGACCAATCGAGTCTTTGATGGCAAGTTGTTTGAGCACCTGTACCACCTGTGACGGACTGTTGTTTCTTGGACATCTCATATTACAGCTATAACAGTAGAAACAACTCCAGATAATGTCGTCTTTAATGATAGAATGGTCATTCTCAATTACTCTTTTTACAACTTCTCTTGGATTGTAGTCTGTAAATCTGGTTGCAGGACACGAAGAGGTGCATACTCCGCATTGTATACATCGGTCAATTCCTATATTGTCTGAAGTCCGTATGCTTCTTTTAATGGTATCTACAAGTGATTTTGCCTCAGGTATGTCTGTAAGATCCTCAGTCATTATGTTCTCTCCTTTTTTCTACAAGGGAATTGAAAACATCACATATTCCTGAATAATAGGGTATGTATGCCTTTTTAAAGTAAAAATTATCCGGATAATCCAGATCCTGTTTCAATTTTTCAAAATTGGATTCAGCAAGGGGAAAAATATGCGCTCCCAGAGAGCTGTCCGGAGGATCTTCTAACAGAAGAACTTCTGAGGCACCTTGCCTGAAAGCATGTGAAATGAGCAGTTGATTGACAATGGTTGTTGTCGGGACCCGGATAACTTTGATCTCAGATGGGTATTTGAGTGCACTGTTTCCTATGCTATCAATCGTTGTGTAGGCTATATTGGAACTTGCAAAGACCAGGATGTCATTCTTTTCCAAGAGACCTTCAACTTCTGCCATGATCTGCCTGTTCGTATAGCCCTCTATATGAATTGCATCTGAAGGGCACTGACCGGTACAATATCCGCATCCTTTGCATGCTACTTGATCAATTTCAATTTTACCTGAGTCGTTAATCCATATTGCGTCAAAAGGGCATTTCAGACATTGTCCGCAATGGTCACATATTGAATAATTTATCGTGGCTGTTTCAGGACTTAGGCTGATCACACCGGCTGATATAAATTCACGTGCGCGTGCTGCAGCAAGTCCTGCCTGTGCTATTGTATCGGTAATATCCTTTGGAGCCTGGGCAGTGCCACATACAAAAATCCCATCTTTTGAAGTGTCAACAGGCTTGAGTTTGGAATGCCTTTCGCGAATAAATCCATCTTCTCCTGTTGCAGTACCCAGTTTGCTGGCTATGCTCTTTGTCCCCTGGGATGGTTCCATAGCTGCGGAAAGCACAACAAGGTCAGCTTTAATATCCTTTAATCTTTGAGTCAGGGTATCTTCGACCTTTACGACCAGGCTCTTATCCGGCTTTTGCACAATTTCTGCAGGTCTTCCCCTTATGAAGGATATTCCAATGTTCTGTACTTCTCTATAATAGTTTTCATACATCCCAAATGCCCGGATATCTATGTAGCAGATAGTTATTTTCGAGTCCGGGTATTTTTTCTTTATGAGGGAAGCATGTTTTAGTGCAGCCATACAGCAGTAACGTGAGCAATATTTGTTAGCAGAAGGTTTTTCATCCCGGGAGCCAACACACTGAATCATAACAATATTCTCGGGAATCTTTTCATCAGAAGGCTTTAGCAGTTTTCCTCCGGTAGGACCGTTGATTCCAAGTATTCTTGCCAGTTCCATCTGAGTTACAACGTTGTCGTACCTTCCATATCCGTACTGTGCCTTTTTTGATGCATCATATTCTTCAAAGCCGGTTGATGTGATTATTGTGCCTGTCTCAATTTCGATAGTTTCATCTTTTTGATCAAAGTCAATGGCTTTGATCCTGCATGCATTGAAGCATCGTCTGCATTTGATTCCATTGAGTTCTCTGCAATGGTCTCTGGATATATTATATGTCTGAGGTACTGCCTGTGCAAATTTTAAAGATATTGCTTTTTTGTCCCTTGCTCCGCAGTTAAATTGATTTTCAACAATAACGGGACACACTTCACTGCATTTTCCACAAGCCATACAGCTATCGTTTACGTATCTGGCCTTTTTCCTGATGGTGGCTACAAAATTGCCGGCATTCCCGCTTATTTTTTCAATTTCTGAATGAGAATAGAGAGTAATATTGTCATGGAATTCAATCTCGTTCATAAGGGGGCTGAGAGAGCACATTGCACATTCTTCTGCAAGTTTCTCAGGTGAGAAGATTTTTCCGATTCTGGCAACGTTTCCTCCAATGGATGTTTCCTTTTCGACGATATATGTGCGTATTCCGTTATTTGCAAGGTTTATTGCAGCAGTTATTCCTGCGATGCCTCCACCTATAACCATGGCATTTGCGTTGATTGGAATCTGGGCTCCTGACAGGGGCTGAGAATACTTTAATCTCTCTATCTTACTTTGAATAAGATTTATGGCCTTTTCTGTTGCATTTTTTTCTTCTGTATGTACCCAGGAACATTGTTCACGCAGATTGGCTATTTCAACAAATGATTGATTGATATTGCATTCCCTGGCACATTTTTTGAATAATTTATCATGTTTTGAGGGAGTACAGGCACCGATGACTATTTTATTAAGTGAATGTTCATAAGCGCTTTTTTTAATCAGATTCTGGCCGATATTTGAACAAAGATAATCATAATTAAAAAATTTGATATTATCAGATTTATGTATCTCTTTTTTTACAGTTTCAATGTTAATTATATCTGAAATATTTCCTCCGCAATGGCAGATAAACACGCCTGTTTTTTCAGTTGCGCTATTCATTAAATAATATCAGAAATTATTTGCTATAAATAATTAGCCTAACAGGCAAATTAATTAGCCTTATTAGGAAACTTTTATATTCATCTTGATCTGTAAAGGGAATTTGTAATAAAATGTGTATATATTGAATTTATTTCTGAAAATAAAGCTACAGATAAAATTATTTATTGGATCGAATCAATAAATTGAAAAGAAAGTTTATGTAAGGAAAATTGGCCGATAAATAGATCGTTGGTAATAGCCTTGAAAGTCAAATGTATTAAACAGTATGATAGATTCAGGAAAGGTCTTTTAGTCTCTGTATGTTCTCAAGAACTGATTTTTTTTCAGACATTATCTCATTTTCAATTGATTCAATGATGTTGTCAAGGGGTACTACAAGCCGGTATAATTTAATTGGCCGACCTTTACCTTCTGTTTTTTTCTCTTCCCTGATATCCACCCAGTTGTTATCCCGCAGATATCTCATGGCAATGCTTACTTCAGGCTGTCTTAGATTGGACACCATCTCAATTTCCCGGGATGTGATCTCTTCTCTGGTAGATAAACAAACCAGGCTTAAGGCAATAGGTCTTGTCATGTTCAGCTTTCTTAAAAGTTCAACCATTTCATACTCTGTTTCACCCAAGTTCGGCACTTGCTTGTCTGTCACGTGATCACCAATATGCACCATCATTTATAAAATATAATAGAACTAATACTTTTTTTATTTATAAGTTTTATGGATTTGTTTATATAAATAAAGTGTTTATTTATTTCAGCTGCAGCTACATAATCAAAAATATTAATATGTAAATAGAATAAATCCAAATAACCATGATTTTTTCAATTAAGATTTTTCGATATGATGAAAATAAAACCTATTGTTAAATATGGTGGGCCCGCTGCGATTCGAACGCAGGACCTCACGGTTATCAGCCGTGCGCTCCACCAGGCTAAGCTACGGGCCCATATAGTTTATGGGTCATGATGCAATGCATCAAGCGACACTTCTCATAAGTCTACTTCTACTTTAACATTTCGATTTTAATCGTGGACATGATAAAATATTCCATAATTTATCCATATCAGGTCCGAAACATATCGATAACTTTATCAGATATAATGACTAGTACAAAGCTAGCACATGGGCCGGTAGATCAGGGGAAGATCGCTACCTTGGCAACTGTTTCGAGGTAAAATGCGAAACAACCAGAATGGTAGAGGCCTCGGGTTCAAATCCCGACCGGTCCATTAAAAATTTTTTGAAAGTCCTATTAAATACATATTAATCCAATTTTTTTTGTTTATGAATAATTTTGATTGGTAGAACATTGACTGATGTGGTGCGCATCTAAATCTTTCTTTCTGGAGTATATATTTTTTAAGAGAGCACCAGATTATGACCCTAATGGCCTAAACCTTTACACCTTTGAAAACAAGGTAAAACTTTGTGCTTAGGCCATTAAATGAAGTTGTATTGTCTTTCACAAGATCATTACTTCTCGTCTTTCTTTGCCTCTCCAGCAAAAATATCCATGACTGCATCCATATTTACTCATCTCCAAGAATCTCAGCAGCCCTCTTGTCAGCCTTCTTAAACTGCTCAAACATCTCTTCATCTGACATTTTAGCCCACTCTTCCTCATGCTCTTTAATTATCTCTTCTATTGATTTTTTGCTCATTCCTTGTCACCTCCCTTCTCCTTAATGAGTTTAAAGCTCTCTCCTTTACTAACATGTGTATCATAGATAGCACCCCTATCAACATGCTCCAGTACTTCAAACTGGTTAACGTTTGCCTCTTCTGCTGTATCAAATTTCATCAAATTTGTTGGTTAGTTTCTCATTCTATCATAGGCTATGCTTATCTCCAAAACACTGTTGACCTTCCCTAGCCCCTTCCTCAACTATCTATGGAAGTCAGAAACTCCTCCCTCTCCATAAACTGAGATAACTCTAATTTATGTATACATTCTTTGAGAAAGGTATCATATTACCCCTTTGCCAACATGCCAACCTCTCAGACTATCCTGAAGCCTGCCCGACCCTCCCAATAGCTCCAATTGGTTTATGTCCTTTTTAATAACTGTATAATATTCAGCTGTCATTATGCACCCCAATAAAGTTTAAACATGTGATGGATTAAAATCTTTGCTACATTTCCATGTAGAATTGATTTTGTTGCAATTTTCTATACTCTAGAGCACTGCTTTTTGAGATAAAATAAGAAAGAGGATGTATACCCTTAGGCAACTGAAGAAATAACAAATTTGACGCTCTAACTAATGCTTAAGATAAATTATTTAAAGGTGTGTAAATATAATCTTTTTTGCATTAGCTATCTTGGTAAAAATATTCAATTAAAAATACTAAATAATTATGATCCAGAAAAAAGTGTTCATGCCACATGTTCAAATAGCTACAGTCATAAAATATTAGTACATTATAATGAATCATTCTAGCACATCGGCAGAGTACCTGCGGATAGATTATATTGACGTATATTTATATCACTGTCATAATTATCAGAAGTGGCATGTAAAGTCGCAAAGAACTTCTCCATGTTTGCGAATCAAATTACATCTGACCATTCTTGTATTTCTTGTTGCACTTGGACTACTTCTGGATGGTTTCATGTTAGCTTTATACCATTCCTTTGATACTTTATAGACTTTGTACTTATGAGTACCTTCTGCTTGGCTATCTTTAGTCTCAAGAATTGCAACAACACTTTCAATATTTGTAAGTACATTCAGTGTGACACCAATGGATGGCGTATTCTTATGTGCCGATTTTATTACAACTCTTTGACCATTTAATAGAGCTTCATTGCTCTGTGTCTCAGTTTCAAGTAATTTAGCACCAAGATTCTTTGCAGCATATGAACTCATAAGATGCCCAAAACGGGCTCCTGCTATACCACTTTCATACGTTTGCCCCATTCAAATTACTCTCCTATTTTACCATTGTACTTATTTTTGCATTTATAACCACTTAAGACTCTCTCTGATGAGAGATATTACTTGTTGCATACAATTATATATTATAATTGAGAAAACCCAGGTAGAATCGATTGGTTTTAGTATTAGACAGACAGCGGGCGCTTAAAAATAACATAAGCTGTTAGGCAAATATGGATATTTGTCTGTAAAATACCACTAGTCTTCAAACCACTTTTTCATGATATCCTTAGTTTTGTCAAATCCTCCATCAATATATATAGCACCAGCAACTGCTTCCAAAGTTTCAGCGAGCACGTGGTCACTATTTCCATGGTTTTGTTTTTTTTGCCCTATTCCAAGTTTTATAAAAGGTTCAATTTTAAGATCTCGGGCAACTTTAGCCAGACCTGTCTTATCTTCTTGATTTATCCTACAAACCGTGATCAAATGTCGTGTTGTATTTCCTTTTTCTATCATCGCCAGTTCAGTTAAAACAAGTTTTATTACTGCATCCCCTATTGTCTGGAGTTCGCTTTGATCATTGCAACAATTCTCATTAGAATAGGCTGTTGTAGTAAGTGCTTGCTCTAAAAGTCTTTTATTTTTGAAAGGGTACCCTATAATATCTTCAATATTATCTTTTACCATTATTTCATTGTCTATTCCCATTAATCTCTTCCATTATTTCCTTAAAACTTTCAACAGCCGACTCCAGATTTTCAATTATCTCGTTGGCCAGAACATCAGGATCTGGCAGGTTCTCAAGATCTGCAAGACTTTCATCTTTTAACCAGAATATATCCAGGCTTGTTTTGTCCCTTGCTATAATTTCATCATAACTAAATTTGCGGAATCTTCCATTTGGATTCTCTTCACTCCATGTTTCTTCCCTGTTATGTCTGTTCTCTGGGTGGTAGCACTTAATAAAATCTTCAAGATCCTGGTATTTCATTGGATTTTTCTTCAAAGTATGATGAACGTTTGTTCGATAATCATAAATCCAAACTTCCTTGGTCCAGGGATCCTTTGATGCAGGTTTTGATTCAAAGAAGACAACATTGGCTTTTACACCATGTGCATAAAAAATCCCGGTTGGGAGACGAAGTATAGTATGCAGATCAGTAGTTTCAAGTAACTTTTTGCGGACTGTTTCTCCAGCCCCACCTTCAAACAGTACATTATCTGGAAGTACCACAGCAGCTTGGCCACCAGGCTTTAGAATGGTTCGAATATGCTGTACAAAATTCAATTGCTTATTGCTTGATGTGACCCAGAAGTCCTGGCGATTGTATGTTAAATCTTCTCTCTCCAACTCACCTTCTTCATTTGTAAAAGTCATACTGCTTTTTTTTCCGAATGGAGGATTTGTGAGAACATAGTCATAACGGATTCCTGGATCTGCAATAAGTGCATCAGTATTGGAGATCATTGGTTCTCCATCAATCTCCCCAATGTTGTGCAGGAATAAATTCATCAGGGCAAGTCTTCGGGTACCAGCAACTATCTCATTTCCTGAGAATGTTTTGTCTTTAAGAAACCTCTTTTGTTCTCTATCCAGTTTGTAATTGGAAGTGATGAAATCATAAGCTCCCAGGAAGAACCCACCAGTTCCACAGCAAGGATCACCGATTGTTTTCATCGGTTCAGGCCCTATACACTCAACCATTGCCTTGATAAGAGGTCGAGGAGTGAAATATTGACCCGCTCCACTTTTAGTATCTTCAGCATTTTTCTGCAAAAGCCCTTCATAGATCTCACCTTTAGTATCTACTTCCATCATCGCCCATTTTTCCTTATCAATCATATCAATGATCTTGTAAAGCATTGCAGGGTCACTGATCTTATTCTGGGCTTTGAGAAAGATCTGGCCAAGCATACCTGGCTTGCGACTTAATTCATCAAGCAATTTCTTGTAATGAGTGTCCAGCTCAGCACCTTTCTTCTGTTTCAGACTCTCCCAGCTATACTCTTCAGGAATCCCGATGTCTCTATTGTAGGGTGGTTTCCTGTACTCATCTGCCATCTTGAGAAATATGAGGTACGTGAGCTGTTCAAGATAATCACCATAACTCACACCTCCATCACGAAGAACATTACAGAAATTCCAAACCTTAGAAACAATTGATGATGTGTTTTCAGACATTATTTAACCTTTCAATATTATTTTGTTTTATTACTTTCAGCTTTAATCCGTTCAAGTAATACTTCAGCTGGCTCCCAATCAGGTGCACTCCTAACATCTTCCAACTCCTTCTCATTGAGTAACTTACCTTCAAAAGCTCTTTTTAGAATACTCTGTCTTAAAGCTTCAGCTTTCTCAAGATTCTCTTCAATATCTTTCTCTACCTTATCACAGACTGATAGACGAGTTTCGATTTCTTTAACTACTTCTTGTTGTTCGGGAAGAGATGTAAATGGTACTAACACTGATTTAATTGTATTCTGACTAACTGTGTTTTGTCCGGCAGATGAAACCATATTCTCATGAATATATTTCCTAACTTCCATTGTTTGAAAGTAGTAGAAGTAGAATTTAGATATTGCTTTGGAATTTTTAAGAGAGATGCGTATGAAATGGTCACAAAAAGCCCAGTCGTTATTGTCATCGTTTTCATTTACAAGAATAAGTCTACCAACTAAATTTTTACTTCCATTAACCCTAATGCAGGCTAAGTCATTTTTAAGAAGCTTATACTTTTGAATTTCTGAAGAGGTTAATTTTATGCATCGTGGATTATCATAGCTTATTGTCATATCATCAATGTCTGCTAAACGCAATACTTTAAAATCAAAGCCAGCCTTTCCACTTCTTTTTGCGATTCCATTTTGAGATGTTTCAAGTAATTCTGAAAATAGTATTTTGTTAAGCCCTAAAAATGCTTTCTTAAGCACCGCCTGCCTGTAAACCTTGAGCTGTTCCTGTGCTAGTTTGAGATTGGTAATGCCATTGTCGAGTTCGCTCAAAAGCTGTTCGAGCTTGGAGACTATGGCGCGCTGTTCGGGGAGTGGAGCAATTTCAATTGGAATTTTACGTAATGACCCCTGAGTTAATTTTAACCTTGTAGTTCCGGATACATATCCATGGAAGTTAAATTGATTTAAATAGTGAAGCAAGTATTTATTATCAAAATAGAATCTTAAAATATGGGCATGGTTATTGACCCAAGTTTTTCCAGAAATCAAGTAAGCTATATTTTTTTAAAGTCAAAAAAAGGGGCTCCATCTTCTCCAATTAAAACAAACTCACCATCTGTACGATAATCATCTATATATCCAATTTGACCTGTTGCCCCATAATATGGATATAATTCGGCTCTGTAGAAATCCTTATGTAAATAATAATTGTAAATGAGCTAAACATTAGGTTGAAGCGGTAATGGAAAATAGAATTTCTACATAGCCAGATAAAGAGCTAAATTATAAGAGAACCTGCTGGGTCCTCAGGGTCTAGAATTTATAGATTGAAACCAAAACATTAATCTGAACCTTAAAGACTCTTTTTCAATTCTTTCATTCTTTTGCTAGCTAGCTCAATTTTATCATACTCACAAAGTAGAGGAATTTCTCCACTATCTTTCTTTTTAAGTTCTTCTTCAGCCCATTTGTTAGCCCAGGCCCACACTACTAGTTCAGGGTTATCTGGCTCGGATGGAATGCTAACATTTCCATAGATTCCTACAGCTTTCAATACTTCGATGGCAGCTTTAGTATCGCCTTCTTTAATTGCTCTTTGCAATTCATCAACTGAATCATGGACTAGGCCGCGAAGTCTATCATGAGATGACTGCCATATTTCCTTTCTTTGCCTGTTAAGTTCAGCTGCAAAATAAGGATTTTCATTTCTCCAGCGTGTAACAGTTTCTCTAGTAACTCCTACAGCAATGGAAGTTTCTCTGTCAGTTTTTCCTAGAACAAGCAAATCAATTGCATTCAGCTGTTCTACTGACAACTTTTGTGAGTTATTGTGAGGTTTTGTGTCCATATTCTCTCCGTTTATTTTAGTGTCAGGTGTAGAAAAAGATCCCTTGACAAATGAAAAAGTCCTATTGATAGCTTTTTCAGTGCATTGGTCAGAGGTGAGTTTATTTTTACTAATGTCTTGTAAATTATATTTTTCTTTTATCTCTCTTTCTTCAAAGCTAGAGAAGAATGTATATGTACCCCTGACCCTCTGACCAATCAGTCAGAGGGTTCTGTTTTTATTGGTCAGAGGCTTTTAGTTTCACCCCTGGCCAAGCTAAAGTCCCGATAGCACATTATCCTCTTGTTTTCTCCCTTAATGTAAGTTCTTATCTGCTCATACCCTAATTTTTGCATGACTTTACAAAAAGTATTCTTCTTTTTAGGCTTGATATTATCATCATCACACCAGCTCTTATAAGCCTGATAGACATCATCTTTTGGAGTGTGAACCCCTTCACAAGCCTCCACACGCTCATCACAAAACAAAGCAATAGAGTCCGAATTCATATTATAATTCCGCTGAGTTTCCTTGACCGATCGCTCATAAGAGAACGTGTCATTAGCTTCCAGCCTGTCCAATGCTTCAAGTGTTAAATTTAATAGGCCGGATAGTTCATTTTCCGTGGTTAGCTTCTCTTGTAGATTTAAATCAATATTAGATCCTTCAAAGATGTTGTCAAAGGGAAATATCATAAGTCTTCTATGAAAAGAATAATCACCATCACCTTGAGAACTAGCAATTTTTGGAGCCCGATTTGCTGAAAAGGTTAGTCGTGCTGTATTCCTGAATTCAAACGGATGGAAATATTTCTTCTCAGCTGTGATAAAATACTCATTTCCGGTGAGTTCTTTGAAAATAGATACCTCACGAATTGTGCTTGATGAAAGGTCTGGATGGACATTAATCAATTTCCCATTGAGTTCAGCAGTAGCGTATCTGTTCTGTTCTAAATTATGCAGTGATTGGAAACTAGCATTTTCTTTACCAATAAAAGACACCAGTAAATGTATCATCACAGACTTGCCATTTGCCCCCTCGCCAATCATCAAAACGGCCTTTTGCATTCTCGTATCAGGAACTAAACAATATCCAAACCATTCAAACATGGCCTGAATGTCCTCCGGCCTCAGAACATCTCGGAAAAACCTCTCAATAGCCGGACATTTGGCTTTTGGATTAAAGTTAGCTGGAATTTGATCCACAGACTTAAAGTCTGGACTATGTGGTAAAAGCTTCTTCTGCTTTCTGTCTAATATTCCATTTTTCACGTTAATGTATCGAGTGTCATGAATCAGGTCATTTCTATCGGTTCTAGTAGCAATTCTGATAAAATTCAAAACTTCATTAATATGAGTTTTACGACTTTTATCCCCAAGTCTTAACTGAACCTCTGCTTCTACCGTATGTTCACCATTAGGTACATACACACCATTTTTGTAGACATAAATCTGGTCGATGAAGGTCATAAATGAGTGAACATCCATTATATCTTCGGCAAGAGCTTTGACAGATAGACCTTTTTTCTTTTCGAAGTAAAAATTCATATTAAAAGTCATTCGAGTGTTTTCTTCATTGCAATATTCAGGGAACTCCCCAATCAAGGTTGTCGATTTCCAGGGCTTACCCTCAATATATTTTAACTCCTGAGACGTTCTTGACTTATCATACTCATCTCCATAGATTAGAATAGCCACAAAATGTATTTCATCTTTAGTTAGACCATTGTATAATAGTTCAGTGCACAAAGCAAGCATCAATCTACGACCATCGCCTCCATGTGGTGTCTCGCCTTTCCTGATAAAATCTTCAATCCAACTTCTAGAATTTTGTATTGAAATCTTTAAGTTATTGTCAAATTCCAGCAATTTCAGTAACTCTTCTTTGAATTTTTCCGGCATAGTTGGGATATCATCCGGCTCTTCAGGAATTTTATTAAACTCATAAATATCTCCTGAAGCATGCTTTGAAGGTGGGAGGACAACATTTGATCCCCCTCCATTTTTGTTATCACTTAAGATATCTATCTTAATATATCCACCACCAGTAGTCTGTAACAAATCTGGGTCGTATTTGAAAAAAAAATGACAACGACCATCAGTACGCTTTGATATAATCCAATTTTCTGTATCCACCCCATCTGTTAAATGACTCCAAAAAGTTAAATCATCAAAGTCAATAACCGTCACACCACTAGCTTCTCCAGCTACAAGCCCTATATTAGAATCTTTCTCCAATTCAAAAAAAAGGTTTATTTTGTTGTCTGTAAGTGGTTTTTTCGATTTAGACCAATTCTTGGTAGTTGGAGATTTGCCCGGTGAATTCTTTTTTGAGTTCCAAGAGCTTAATGGATGAACTACCCAACCCAATTTGTGAGTGTAATGCCTTGCATATTCAGGAGTAATCATTTTCCACCTCTCCTGGTTTTATATGGATCGGTTCCAAATCTAAATGGGTAAAATTGACATCTCTCAATGTGACAAAGTCTTACTTCTTTTGGACAACCACAACACTCAACGCAATTTAGCCTAATTTTGTCTAGTAATTCCTTTTTAGTAGTCATTGACAATCCTCCAGGCCACCTTCATCAATTGGCAATTCCATTATTTTAACTGAGATATCAACAAGCAGTTTCAATAATTGATTTGTTTTTTCAATCAATTGGTATAGCTCTGGATCTCTTTTCACAGCTGCAAATTTTTGAATAAGCTCGTTTTCTTTCAACTGGACTGTTTCACTTGTTGAGTTTTGATAAGCTAGTACTTCAGGAAAAGTGTCAATGTTTGTGCCAACTAAATTATTTGATATTTCGCAACAATTTTTCAAAGTTTTATTTATATAGTAATCATTCATATTATTCAATTATAACACCTCCTTGATTGGGTGTGATTGTAGAGGCTGATGTAGTGTCCGCCAAGACTTTGATTCTGGCCTCTACAATTGAATTGTTTTACATCTTTTCTCAATTTTTTACATCTGTATTTGCTTCTAAAAAATTAGATCATTTTTTAATACCTCCGTTATTTAATTTGGAAACATTTTTTTCCATAAATAACATATAACTTTAGTACATATAAAAATTTTTAATCATGTCTGGGAGTTATTTTTTTGATATATCGTTTTTTTATTTTCTTTTTACGACTAATTGCTGAAACAATCAACACTTTTAAGCCAAAGTATAGCAAATATAGTAGCATGGTTACTATTGCAAATAAAATCTTTTAGCAACTAGCATTTGGAGCTAAAACTACTGCAGAACTCGCGGAGATACTTGAAATAGTGGATCACAAAGGAAAACCTCAATATAATAAGATAGAAGCCCCTCTTAAACAACTAAAAAAAGATAATCTAATTGAGTCCTTTAAAGATAAAGATCGTTTAGGTCCTGGAGCAAAACCAACAGTCTATGCTCTTATTTCTAACTTATATGTTTTAAACAAACTCCTGGAAGATGTATACTCTGGATATACTTTTGAACTTATGTCCACAGAATATTACCACAATTTGATTCCAACTATGATAGAAAAATCAAATATACCTCAAAGCTGTCATGGTATAATGATGAAAGGGTTAAAATATTCTCCATCGTTAATGAAGTTTACAATTAGTGGGAAATTATCTGATAATAAGCTACTAGAAGAATATGCTTATAATCAAATTAAAGCAAGACATTATAGTCTGCGTGATGGTTTTAATGTTTATGAAGGAACTGTAAAAGCATTTTTTCTCCGAATAGGTGATAAGAATATTCGCAATGAGCATTTCATGTCTTTAGTTAAAATAAGAGAAGAAGCAGAATCATCATTATCTTCAATCATGGATCAACAAAAGAAAAATCCACTAACCAGAATTGTTTATGATTACTTAAGAATGGATGCTCTATCCAAAAATATACCCGATGAAATTAAAAAAAGCAAAGAATTTCAGAATGATTTCGATGATATTGTTATGGAGTCGTTTTTACTATCTGAAAATAATTATGTTAAACCTTATTAATTTTTAATATATGGTTTTTCAAAGCATTGGATAAGTCCTTTACTAACATAACATCAAGCATCCCAAAGCAAATCGTTTTAAACCTTTATTATATCATCTTTTGGATACATTAAGTGAAAGGTTGTCAGTGTAAGACTATAACTTATAGAATATACAAATCTATTTTATTTTCTCCTTTTCAAAAATAGAAACAAAACAAAAAAAGATCCAATAGTTTCAATTAAGGTGAATGCTGGAAGAGATTGTTCTCTCTCTTCCTTTTCCAACTGATCATATTCATTCTCAATTATTTCTGCCTCGATCCTCTCGTAACTTGTGCAGATTTAGATAATTATATTAGAAGGAACTTTATAATTTATTGACATTTACATCCAACAATGAGGGCATTATACCATGTTTGAGCAGGCTTTTAAAAGCAATCATTATTACACCAAGCAGTCGCCAGGAAATTTGAGGTAAAAACACATGAGCAAAGATGACCACAAAATAGATGCAGATGACCGTAATGTTTTCGAGGTGTTGAATGAACGCAAATACACAGTAGATTACTTCCAACGGGAATACAGCTGGGAGCAAAAGCATATCGAACAGCTCGTCACTGACTTGACATCTACATTTCTCGATGCTTACACAGAAGGTGATCCCAGAACTGCTGTCGAGCATTACAGCAATTATTACCTCGGTCCTTTTGTAGTCAGTAGCAAAGACGGTGTTAAGTGGGTCATCGATGGTCAGCAACGGTTAACGTCACTGACTCTGATCCTTATTTTCCTCAATCATGTCCAAAAAGAACTTGGCGGAAAGGAATCAATCGAATCGCTTGTATTCTCTGAAAAATACGGAAAAAAATCCTTCAACATTCAGGTAGAAGAAAGAAAGGCTTGCCTAGAAAAACTCTTCATCGAAGGTTGCTACGAAGTTCAGTCAGATGACGATGAATCAACGATCAATATGGTGGAGCGATATGCTAACATTGAACAAGCATTCCCCGAGGAAATAAAAGGTGAAGCGTTTCCATACTTCCTTGACTGGCTTAAATACAATGTGATACTTGTGGAAATCACAGCCTACTCAGATGATAATGCCTACACTATATTTGAGTCGATGAATGATCGGGGTCTGAACTTAACTTCTACAGAGATGCTCAAAAGTTATATTCTATCCCGCTTTAGCGGTTCAACTGGTAGGGAGAAGGCTAATCGTTTTTGGAAAGAATCCATCCAGGCTCTTCACAAACAGAGCAAAGATGAGGATCAGCAGTTCTTCCAAGCATGGCTGCGAAGCCAATATGCCGATACAATTCGTCAGGGCAAGGTAGGCTCATCGAACGAAGATTTCGAGAAGATAGGGTCCCGCTTCCATAGCTGGTTCCGAGACAATCTTCCAAAAATGGAGCTTGACCCAGACTCATCGGATGATTTTCAGACATTTGTACATGATGAAATGAAGTTCTATTTACGTGCATATCTTGATATTCTCGATGCGCAACAGGAAGAAAAAAGAGGTTGGGAACACGTCTTTTACATCAAACACTGGGGGATAGCTCCATCCCTTGCCTTTCCACTGATGCTTGCTCCTTTAAAGTCAACTGACTCCCAAGACATAACCAGGCAGAAAATCAATGAGGTAGCCCGGTATATTGAAGCCTTTACAGTTCGGCGTTCGATAAATTTCCGAAAATTTGGTGCAAGTTCAATCCGCTACACCATGTATACACTGGTGAAAGAACTTCGAGGGAAAGATCTCGATTCCCTGCGATCATACTTACAGGGTAAACTCCAGGAAATGGAAGAATCGTGGGAAGGTATTGTACATTTCAGATTGCATGGACAAAACCGCCGTTTTGTTAAGTTCCTTCTATCTAGAATCACAGGATTTATTGAACAGCAATCGGGCTTATCTACAAACTTTTCGACCTATTATATAAATAACGGATCTAGGCCGTATGAAGTAGAACACATTTGGGCCAATAAATTTGATGAACATAGGGATGAGTTTGAACAACAGCACGAGTTTGAAAACTACCGTAATCGGATAGGTGATCTAGTGTTGTTGCCACAAGGCACTAACCAGTCTTATGGAGACATGCCTTATACTCAAAAACTCGAACACTACCTCAAAGAAAATCTATTGGTGAAATCTTTGCACCCGATGACTTATGAGAACAATCCTAACTTTATAGGAGTTGCCCAAAACCTAGGAATTGAGTTCAAGCCCCATGAATCTTTCACCAAGTTAGTCATAGACGAACGTCAGAAGCTTATCCAAAAAATATGTGAAGCTGTGTGGGAAACTAGAGATTTACAACTCTGAGGGAAAATATGAATTTATCAGGTATAAAGGGCGCAATTCTGGAAGAACTCATCTTGCATTTGCTGGAAAAAGTTGGATATAGGATAATTTTGCCTGAGGAAGAGGGCACTAGAAATGGAAAATCAGGGCTTGACGTGCAAGGACGAGGAGACTGGCATCAGATAGATGCATTTGCAGCCTTTGAATATACACCTGCTTTTATGTATCCTCTACGTCTATTTGTAGAGGCAAAATGTTATGACGACTCAAGACCAATCGGAATTGAAGTTGTACGTAACGCAGTTGCTACTTTGAAAGATATTTCTGAGAATTATTTTACATACAGGTTGAATGAATCTAAAAGTGATTCACTTAAGGTACAGAGATTCAATTACCAATCAGCAATCTTTTCGACAAGTGGTTATACTAAAGGCGCTCAGAATTTTGCGATTGCACATCAAATCTTTTTGATTCAATACGATGGCATTTCACCGTTCAAGCCCATATCTGAGGGGTTACAGCTATTGAAAGATTATTATTTTAAAAAAGATGTTCCGACAAGGAAAGGTTCACAAAACCAAATTCGACAGTTTGTCAGGGCACTATTAAACAATGAAGAAATATTAAATAATAATCCTTTTGAAGAAGAAGGCCTTCAATTCTTCAGAGAAAATATTGCAAGACCACTTCAATCCATTGAAGGATCATACTTTGGTATGTTGCATGGAAAATGGCCTATTCACCTTCTGTCAGAAAAACCTCTTCCTGCTAGTTTGTTTAAGGGTAGCGATTCAATAAGATGTAGGATATTAGATACAGAAAATAATATGTCATGGTCGCTCGAACCGTTAGATCGTACTGACAAGCGTTTTAAACTTGAGTTCAGCTTACCATCCACTATTGCAGAATTTGTAACCATTTCTGAAAAAGACAATGATCGAATAACCAACCATAAACAGAGAGAAAAATCCTCATTCATTACTATTTCAGGGCAAATAGGCGGTTTACGTCGTCAAATTTGTCTTGAATTAGATGAACAATGGATCTACAATCATTCTAGACATTTTCACCAAAACAATACCTAATCAGTCACATAGGATCAAATCGATGAACGAAGCCCAGACCAGAGCCGAATACGTTGACCCAGCACTGAAAGTAACAAATTAGGGAATTGTCAAAGGTAGCCGTGTTCTTCGAGAATATCATATCACACCAGGTCGCATAGAAGTGGGTAATCGCCGTGGTAAACCAGTAATAGCCGATTACGTATTTGTCTATCGCAATACTAAGTTGGCTGTTGTCGAGGCAAAAAAATGGGACCTGCGAAGGATTACGCGAGGAAGATATCTATCCGGTTTACCTATTCAACCAACGAGCAAGGTATTTACAGCATTGACATGAAGTCCGGCGATGAAGGCGAATTCACACGTTACCCCATACCGGATGAACTATGGAACTTGAGATTTACAGAAGCGAACGAGTGGCGTGATCGTTTTGCATATGTGCTTTTCGAGGACAATGGTGGTTCGCATCCAAGCCAGTACTACTAGGATATTTCTGTAGAGAAAGTCATGCAGACCATAGCAGAGAATCGGCAACGTATCGTGCTCACACTTGCTACCGATGCATAAAGACCATTATCACATTACAGATTGCATGGAAGTTGTACCATACTCGATAGAACCTATGTGAGCATTGGTGTGGAGGAGCTGGATAAAGAGAAACTCACTCCTTTGCTTCGCTTGAAATACCATGACTCTATTTCAGACGCAATTTTAGAACATGGACAACCGCAAGAGATCAAACAGGTGTTTAGTAGCTTCCAAAAATACCTTTGCCAAGGATCCGTTATAGCATGATAAAGAAAACTATGAGATTGCTTAGATATGACCACAGGGTTAAGTGGATGGTGCAAAGATCAATTCTTAATTGCTGTGAACGATCACCTTAGAGCATTCAATAACTGAACACCTTCCATTCACTGTACCCTGATATTAGATTCCAGTCGTAATACTAATAAAATAGGTAGTTGGAATTAAGACATATTTAACATAAGATATTTTTTCATGAGATGCGGTATGTTAGCACTATCCTCTGTAAGTTCATCGAAGTGGGAAACAATGCCCCGAAAATAGTATTACAAATAAAAAATAAAGCAAATGAAAATAAAACAACTTAATCTTTATATCAGGTGTAGCTTATTAAATCTAAGTTATAGGTGCTAAAAATTTTCAAAATTATACACAGAAGATATCTATAATTTCTACTCAATATAAAATTATTTATTTTTAATTTTATCCTCCATTAAGCATCCATATGTTGAACCCCTTCAAACAACTTCCTTCCTTCTTCAGTCCTCATGATTGCTTGCAATATCTCAGGTATTTTAGCCTCATATTTTTGAAGCTCTTTATGGCTTTCATGGTCCAAGACCAAAGAACATTGGGAACAGAATTTGTCAGTAGCCCTTAAGATATTATTGCAGCGTGGACATTTATCAAGGGTTACATGTCTCTTATTGTCAGTTTTTAAACCATACTTGGTATAGATAACATCGTTCATTTGCTGATCTGTAAAATTGCTGTATATCTTAAACATCTGTGAACTGCCTTTACTCCAACCAGCCCGGTGTTTAATTTCCTGCTCATTTAATCCATCTAACACCCAGTTTGTTATAGCAAAGTGACGCAGTGAATGTGGGTTTACACGCTTCTTTATACCTGCTTTTTCTCCAATTGTTTTTATAGTAATTCTTAATGACTTATAACTCACTGGTTCATGTTTCTTATTCAAAGTAACCCACAAAGGAGCTTCCAAATCATCTTTTAATGGATGTATTGAATGCCATTGACTGAGATATCCTGTTGACCACGTTAGAGGTATCCCTTTGGGCTTTGTGCTTTTTCTGCTCTGTGAGGTTTGAGAAATGTAAAGCAGTGCACCATAATCACTAAACTCAACATGCTTTAGTCTACAGCTTGCAAGAGCACCTATTCTCATGCCACCATCTGCAAGAACTGCAATTAGAGCTCTGTCTCTTGGATGAGTGCAAGCGGCCAGCATTTTATCAAGTTCTCCTGGAGTTAACAACTCATGCGGTTGCACTGTAGCATCGATATCTTCAAGCTTGAGATTTTTAATCCACTTGGGGACCTCTCCATCGGTATACCATCTAAAAAACTTCTTAACAAATTTTTTATAATTTCTAATGGTACCTTTTTTTAACTTCTTTTCGTCTTCAAGGTAGATGAGAAGCTGATCAAAATCATATTGATCGATTTCATGTAAATCCTTCTCAACCCCTATACGTTTCAAATCTTCAATCATTCTTTTTCCATAGTTTATATGAAATGTGATTGTGGATTTTTTAAGTCCCTCGTGCCTGCATCCAGTTACAAATTTTTTTAGGTTCTCTTTGTTATTTTGGCTGATATCTGCTTTGTTGAGATTTTCTACAGCCCTTTTAAATCCAGTGTCCATGCAGTGGATATCATCAACATTCCTGGTAATCTTAATCAACTCCTCAAATTTATCCTTAAGTACCATTACGTTGTTTAGGACTATAAAGATATGCGTTCAAATCCCGACCGGTCCATCTTTTTTATACTTATATGCTATATTGAATTATGTGTGTTAACTTCCCTCGCTTCACATTTTCACTTTCAGAGTATTCTGATTAATAACCTTTATATGAAATCCTTGGTTTATGCAGCAATCAGTGTAAATATTTTTATAATATTATTTCCTTTTTTTGTATATCTATCTAAAGTTCCGGAACAGCAGTTAATGCCGGTTTGTTCCAAAAATATTGCGATATGAATATGAGGCTTATTGATGCGAATAGTTCTTGGAAAGGAGGAAAAGGTTGTTGTAATATTGCTGTTGATGGCATTTTCTTCTCTTCTTATTGCATATTGTACTTATATTCCCCAGGATGGTCGTATTGTTGATCAGCCCCTTGATGAAAATTCAGAAATCGGGGATCGTGTTTTCTTTACAGGAGAAGTCCTGAGTAAAAGATTGACTTACACCGGAGACCATCTTGTGCTAAGGGTGGATACTGGAATTGAACTGATGACAGTTTTTGTTCCAAGTGGTGCAGGTGCTATTGATGCTGAAAGAATGATTCACGAGAATACCGAAATAAAAGTCACAGGTTTTGTTGATGAGTACAGAGAAGAACGGCAGGTTGTTGTTTATGACATAAACAATATTGAGATACTCTCTAATCATCGGTAAAGATATAAATCAGCAAATCTATTTTTACTGATATGAAAGCGTGTATTATGTGTGGTGGGGAAGGAACAAGGCTGCGCCCGCTGACCTTTGCAAGGCCAAAGCCAAATGTTCCGATTTTGAATAAGCCGTCTGTTGTTCATCTGGTAGAACATCTCGAAAAGGAAGGATTCAATGAGATTGTAGTCACGGTTGGTTATATGGCAGACAAAGTGGAGGAATACCTGGGAGACGGATGCATGTTTGGTGTTCATATAGAATATGTTTATGAGCACAAAAAAATGGGAACTGCAGGCAGCGTGAAAAATGCCGAAGAATTTCTATCAGGAGAACCTTTTATTGTGCTGGGTGGAGATCATGTACTGAATCTGGATCTGCGTGAGATGTACAGGTTCCATAAAAAGAATGATGCAATAGTAACTATTGGTCTTCTTTCTATAGATGATCCCCGGGAGTTTGGAATTGCTGATATGGATGTGAATAACAGGATTCATCGTTTCCTGGAAAAACCGGGACCGGGTGAAATATTCAGTAATCTTGCAAGTACTGGCATATATATGTGTGACCCTGAGATATTTGACTGGATCCCTGAAGGAAAAAAATACGACTTTGCTAAAAATTTATTTCCTATGCTTCTTGAGAAAGGAAAATCAATAGATGGCATGCTGGTTAGAGGACAATGGACAGATGTTGGAAATCCTTCTGCCTATCGTCAGGCACAGAGATGGATGCTTGAATTATTGCCTGAAACCAGGATCGAAGGTAGTTTTAAAACGCAGAATTCCCGGATAAACGGTCCTTTAAGGATCGGGAACAATGTGTCTGTTGGCTCCAACTCTGCACTGGTTGGTCCTATAGTCATTGGAGAAAACACTACAATAGGTGACAATGTACTGATCGGTCCCTATACTACTATAGGTTCTAATTGTGTAATCGAAAATGATAGTAGAATACTTTCATCCTATATGTTTGATGATGTAAAGATCGCTAGCAATTGCAACATCTCCGGTTCAATTATTGACAATGGAACAAATGTTGGTAGTGATTGCAGTCTTGAGAATGGAACTGTTATTGGTCCCAATGTGGTCATTGAAGACGGTACGACCATACACTCAGAAATCCGTATCTGGCCTGAAGTTCATATAGGCAGCAATACCAATGTAAAGGAGGATATTATAAACCAGGAGTACGAAACCTCAGATAGAGGTTCTTGAAAAGGCTATATAGTACCTGCACTATATTTGCCCTGCAATGAACAGGTTTGCAAAATTGGTACTGGCTTCTATCCTGATCAGCATACTTTCAATAGTTCTGATTCTTATCATAACTGTGGATGCTACTACTATTGAAAGTATCATGCAGGTCAAACCTGAGTATTTACTTCTGGCTGCACTGATTCATGTTTTATCCTATGTTATATGGGGACTGCGAACAAAATTTATGTGTTCTGCACTTGATCACGATATCAATCTCATCAAAACCGTAGAGATAATTGCATCAGGTGCTTTTGCTGCCTCTTTTACTCCATCATCGGTAGGTGGGGAACCTGTCAGGATACATCTCCTGCATAAAAATAATATTCCTCTTGGAAAATCGACTGCTGTGGTGCTTGGTGAACGTCTTATGGATGCGGCACTGATCATTTCTGCAGTACCCTTTGCACTCTATGTTTTTGGGGACCTGTTATCCAACTCGAGAGTTGATACTTTTCTTATATTTGCAGTTCTGTTTTCTTTTAGTATACTGTTTTTGCTTATATATGCAATATGGAAGCCCTGGCAAACAAGGCGCCTGCTTCACTATATTGTAAATAGGATTGCTAGGTTAACTGGAAAGAAGGCTGATACCATTTCAAGAGTATTAAAAAGGGTAGATTCTGAACTTGATCATTTTCATAATAGCATATGGCTCTTTTTAACAGATGGGAAAATCGGTCTTTTTTATGGGGTATTTTTTACAATAGCATACTGGGTATTCCAGTTTTCGATTCTTCCGCTTATCCTTATTGGCTTAAATCTTAATCCTTCTGTGGTAGCTGCATATGCTGCTCAGGTTCTTGTAACTATAATTTCGATCGCATCAATGACTCCCGGCTCAAGTGGTGTGGTAGAGATAGGTGCAACTCCCATATTTGCCCTTTTTGTATCCTCCTCAATGGTAGGTGTTGTAGTTGTTGTATGGAGGGCAATTACATTTTACATGAATATTATTATTGGAGGGTTTGTTAGCATTAAGATACTAAAGGATACAGATATAATTAACAGATTGCTGGAATGATTTTACCGGAATGGTTCACTCAAACTCCAAATAATTGATGATCGACTCTCCATTGCTGTTGCGGGTTAAGAAATCATTCTTATCTTTATATGGCGCATTTGCAGCGATATCCATTGCCTGTTTTTTACCAATTCCTGGAATTTCTTTTATGGCCTTAAATGACGCCCTGTTTATATTCAATGGACATGGTATTCCGGTAATGGAACGCGATTTGTGGCCACTTATTGCAACATTCAGTACTTTACCTTCCGGAAATTCTCCGGGTATTTTGACTATGAGGGGATAGGAGGCTGGCTGTCTTGCCAGAGTGTATCCTTTTTCACAGTGTTCACAGATAACATCAGTAATAACTGTACCATCAGGGATTACTTTTCTAAGCATTGGGAGGTCAATATTTTTTCTGATAAGTTCTTTATATTTTAAGAATAGTTTTCTATTTTTGTTTATGGATCTTTTTTTACTGTATATCTCAGTTCCTGGAAATGCCATAACCTGCCTGATATTTATTCGTCTTAGAAGGTACTCTCTGTCAATTATATCCTGTAGGAATCTGTAATTTAGTTCATATGTTTTTCGGGTTTCTCCAGGCAGTCCATGAACAAAATTTATGCCAGGAAGAAATTCTGGCAGCCCGTTGTATCCACGTTTTTGACCTACTTCATTGATCACTTTAATCGCTTCAAGAACATCTTCAGGATATGCCTTTAGGTTATTTGCTTTTATTACTGCAGGATCTGCGCTTTCCATTCCAAGTGCAGCAACATCTCCAGGAGTATGATAACGAACAATTGTTTTTATGATCTCCAATGACTTTTCAGGGTATTCTTTAATAGTTGCAGGATTTACGTTATCCATATGCAACGTCTTTATTTCTGGAGCTGAAGACCTGATTCCTTTATACAACAATTCAATAATATGAGGTTGAGGTTCAGGTACTACATTGCCTGTGTCTATTGCATGGAATCCGAATAAATCCGGCTGGCGTCCTATTCTAAAATGCAATGCTCCATAGTCATATAAGTTTTTGATCTCTGAGATAACATTCTGTACATCTCGATATTCTGATTTTCCGTAAAAATTTTCAGTGCAGAATGAGCAGTGCGTTTTCCTTCCACATCCCCGGTATGTTTCTATCTCGCAGATTATATGAGGATATCGGGGGTGCTGTCTTACTATAAATGCTCCTGCAATACTCCATCTTCCAACCTCATCTATACTTCTTAATCTTGGTTCAATAGTTTCAGGATCCAGTATCTTCTGGCTTTTTCCAACCATATCATATATAAATGCCTCAATATCTCCCTTCACCAGCGTTATATCTTTGTCAACTGCTCTAAATTCTTTTGCGATCGTTCCCCCCTCTTCTGCGAATCCAAAATGAATTGGCCCTCCCAGGATTTTCTTCCCCGATGCAGCTCTAAATATTGATTGGATCTCATCTGGTTTTACAGGTGTTGCATTGAGATATTTTCCAGGTACTGTGGATCCGGCTATTACTATTACTATTTCTGCACTTCTAATTAGCTTTTCAAACTGGCGGGGATGGGCTCTAAGTCCGTCAATTGTTACGTAATGTATATCCTTTTCTGCAACTCTGCGATCGCAAAGAGCGCCTGCAATGTATCTTGGATAAGGGGAAATATAGGGGGATACTCCCAGACATGCTGGTTCATCCACATATCCGTCTATGATCAGGATTTTCATATGATCTCCTTGTTAAACTCAATAATTAAGTTATAATATACTTAATAATACACTCATTCAATAATATGCAAATATTTATAATCTATATTTTACATATATTAGAATGTATAATCTAAAATGTATAATTTACTTTTTATAGTTAATGTATATTCTACTTTTTATCTATTTGCTTATCTATCTTTATAGATTTTCCAAACTGAACAATCGAAACAAATAATGCTCAATGGCTTATGTAGTCATAAAAGTCTTCTTATATTTTGATTGATATTTAGTATATTAGGTGAGTTGATCTCATGAGAAGTGACAGTATTAAAAAAGGTATCGAAAAAGCTCCACATCGTTCACTATTGAAAGCTACAGGCCTCACAGATTCTGAAATTGAGAAGCCTTTTATAGCAGTTGTAAATTCCTGGAATGAGATTGTACCGGGACATATTCATCTTGATAAACTCGCAGAAGCCGTTAAGGCTGGTATAAGAAGTGCTGGCGGAGTTCCTTTTGAGTTCAACACAATCGGGATATGTGATGGTCTTGCCATGGGACATAAAGGAATGAAATATTCTCTTCCAAGCAGGGAAGCAATTGAAGATACCATAGAACTGATGGTTCAGGCTCACCAGTTTGATGCAATGGTGCTTATACCTACCTGTGATAAGATAGTACCGGGCCATCTGATGGCCGCTGGCAGACTGGATATTCCTACGATAGTTGTTACCGGGGGTCCTATGCTTCCCGGGTTTTCCGGGGACCAGTGCCGTGACCTTGTATCTGTTTTTGAAGGAATTGGAGAATATAAGAGGGGAAAAATAACAGAACAGGAATTTCTGATGCTTGAAGACCTTTCATGTGGTGGTTCAGGTTCATGTGCAGGCTTGTTTACTGCAAATACAATGGCCTGTGTCACAGAAGCACTTGGCCTAAGCCTTCCAGGCTGTGCAACAGCTCATGCTGTTGATGCTAAAAAAATACGTATTGCAAAAGAGTCCGGTGAAAGGATTGTTCAGATGTTTTATGAAAACCTTACTCCCAGTAAGATAGTATCTGCTGATGCAATTGAAAATTCAATAAAAGTGGATATGGCAATCGGAGGAAGTACAAATACAACACTTCATTTGCCAGCAATTGCCCATGAGTTTGGACTGGAACTTCCGCTTGATGTATTTGATGAATTGAGTAAAACCACCCCTCATCTGGTGTCACTACGGCCTGGTGGCGATGATCTGATGCTTGATTTTGATCGTGCAGGTGGTGTTCAGGCAATTATAATGCAGCTTGAACCAATTCTTTCAATGGATGTCATGACTGCAACCGGAAATACACTAAAGAAGAATCTGGATAGTTTTGTACTTGCCAACCCGGAGGTGAATAAAAGAGTAATCTCGACCCTTGAAGAACCTGTACACCGGGAAGGTGGTATTGCTATACTTAAGGGAACACTGGCTCCAGAAGGAGCAGTCGTAAAACAGTCTGCTGTAAATGAGAAAATGCTCGTTCATACCGGACCTGCAAAGGTCTATGACAGTGAAGAAGAAGCAATGAAGGGAATAATGGATGGTGATGTTAAAGAAAAGGATGTGGTTGTGATACGCTATGAAGGTCCAAAGGGAGGACCCGGAATGCGGGAAATGTTATCACCTACGTCTGCTATCGCAGGTCTTGGTCTTATTGATTCAGTTGCACTGATCACAGATGGGCGATTTTCTGGAGGAACAAGAGGGCCCTGTATAGGTCATGTTTGTCCTGAAGCTCTGACAGGGGGGCCGATTGCTCTTGTAAGAGATGGAGATGAAATAGAGATCAATATACCTGAGAGGATCTTAAATCTAAATATCGATAAAGATGAATTGGAGCTTAGAAAAGAGTCTCTGAAACATCCACTAAAAGAAGAGGTAAAAGGCTATCTTGCTCGCTATCAGAAATTTGCAGGATCTGCAAGCAGGGGAGGAGTGATCGATTAATTTGATCACTTCCTCTTAATCAATACTGAACAACTTTTTTAATATTGGGTATAATGTGGGGTGTTAGTATATCTTCCAGACTAAAAATTATAAACCAGGCCCGATGTATCGGGTGCTATTCCTGTATGATGGCATGCGCCAGAACATACTACAAAACTGTATCTATTAAGAATAGTGCAATTGTCATAAGAACAAGTGGGGGGATAGAAAATGCCTTTGTATGTATTGTATGTCGTGCATGTACTGATCCTCCATGTGCTGAGGTATGTCCCAGAAATGCTCTTTCAAAAAGAAAAGGTGGAGGCGTTGCTCTTAATAAGGAATTATGTGATGGGTGTGAAAAATGTATGAGTGCATGTATAATCGGAGCAATACATATGGACGGGGAACAGAAAGCAATAGTGTGCAGGCATTGTGGAGTGTGCACAGGGTTCTGTCCTCATGAAGTGCTGGAAATGATAAAAGTTGAAGATGCGGGGAAACAGAATTCCGCTGCCTCTTCTTAATTTGTAGGTGGGAACTTCCAATGACTGATATTTCGGATATGTCAAATGTCCTCTACATTGATCTTACAGAAAAAACATTTGAAAAAGTAAGCCGAAAAGATCTCTACAGAAAATATCTTGGTGGTACTGGAGTAGCTACTGCTCTTTTTTTTGAAGAATTCAAAGATGGAATGGATCCACTGGACCCCCGGGCACCTGTAGTATTCAGTATAGGCCCTCTATCTGCATTGTTTCCAAGCTGTTCAAAAGTTGTCTCAATGTTTAGATCTCCTCTCACCAATGAACTGGGTGAATCACACGCAGGAGGACGTCTTGCTCTGGCAATGAGATTTTCAGGCTGTGACTCGATTGTAATAAAGGGTAGGGCCAAAAAGCCTGTTTATATTTCAATACATGATGATGAAGTATTGTTCAAAGATGCGTCTTCTATATGGGGTCTCTCATCAACTACAGATGTGGGGAAGATAATTCGCGAGGTTGAACCAGGAGCCGGGCGCAGGAGTATTATCCGCATAGGTATTGCAGGAGAGAAACTGGTTAAATATTCCAATGTCAATGTTGATACTTATAGGCATTTTGGTAGACTGGGTCTGGGAGCTGTTTTTGGATCAAAGAATCTTAAAGCTATTGTGATCTCCGGTAATAAGGAAATAGAGGTATCTGATAAAAAAGCCTATAACCTAACATTTAAGCAAATTTATGAAGAAATTGTAAAAACCGACCAGATGCATAAGTATCATGATCTGGGAACTACTGAAAATATTCTCCCTCTCAACGAAATCAAAGGGTTGCCAACAAAAAATTTCCAACATTCCAGTTTTGAATTCTCAGAATCAATATCTGGGGAATTGTTTGCAGAAAAATATCTTATAAAAAGAGTGTCCTGTGCAGTGTGTCCTATCGGATGTGTGCATATAGCTATGCTTAAGAAGAGATTTTCCAGGCTTCATGAGTATGAAATAAAGAATATTTCATATGACTATGAACCTGTGTATTCAATGGGTACTATCCTGGGAGTACAGTCTCCTGAAGGAATACTTGAACTGATAGATAAATGTGAAATGTACGGACTGGATGTCATCAGCACAGGAGTTGTACTGGCATGGGCTACGGAAATGTTTCAACTTGATCGAATACCTGAATCTGAAAAGGGCGGACTTAACCTAAGGTGGTCCGATGTTGATAGCTATCTGCAGGCTATTGATCTTATTGTAGGTGGAACTACTGATTTTTATTCAGCAATGGGGAAAGGTATAAATTATGCAGCTAAGGAATATGGTGGTGAAGATTTCGCTATGCAGATTGGTGGGTTGGAAGTTGCAGGTTATCATACAGGCCCTGCAAATATAGCAGGCCTTGCTGTAGGGGTCAGACACTCTCATCTGGATAATGCAGGATACAGCATTGATCAGAAATCTCTTAAGAAAAGGCTTGGTGAGGAGGATATAGCTGATCTGTTGATATATGAGGATAACATTCGCAGTATCTTCAATTCACTTACTATATGTCTGTTTGCACGTTCAGTATATTCCCCTGATACTATAAAGGCAGCATTGGGATCTCTGGGAATTCATGCTGATGAAGAAACTTTAAATTCTCTTGGTAATGATATTGTTATGAAAAAGTATGAACTAAAAAAAAGAATGGGCTTTGACCTTAAAGATCTTCGTTTTCCGGAAAGATTCTTTGAAACCGTATCATCTACCGGAACTGTTAACCGGGACAGTGTAGAGCAAATTATCCGGATATACTGTTTGAAGCGGGGAATCTGATTTAAAGGGGGTTTGAGCATGGAATTAATGGGAATATGTACTATATGCGGTAAAACTGCCAGATTGAATAGTTGTATGATATGTGGAAGACTTGTATGCAGTGATTGCATGGATGCACGTACAGGGTTATGTATAAGGTGCTCACATGGACGAAGTTATCCGAATATACATGAGAAAAGATTTGAATAACTCTTTTTTTATTTTATGTCCTTGTAAGATATTTAGATCCTTTTTTGTTGAGTACAGCAATCCTGTCTGAAGCAATCAATTGATCAAGCTTTTTTTCAACTGAATGTAAATTATATTTCTTGGAAAGTAAATTGACTACTACATCTTTTTTTATTTCAGCTTTCACAGGTATATATGCCAGTAAATTTTTTTCAAGGATCTTTTCTGAATCAGGGCTGTAATCCCTGGAGGATGCTGAACCTCTTACTTTGCTGTCCTGATTATATGTTCCTTTGCTGCAGGATTCTGGCTTGAACTCATATTTCTGGCTTTCAATATTTTCCACATGTGGCTTATGGAATGGAATATTATTAGTATCTGGTTCTGTCTGTATTGATTCTGGATATTGTTCCTGATATGTAGTATCTGAATTTCTGGAATCGATTTTTGATTGAGCGGAATTTATGTTAAGTGTTATGTTTTCAGGAAGGTCCTGTTTTTTGGATTCAGATTCTTTTTCATTTTCATAGTTAAATTCATCTGCATTCTGAATATTATTATGCTTTGGTCCTTTTTCAGATAGATCATATAAGTTTCTATTATCCATTAAGGAAGAATATTGTGCAGGCTGTGGAATATCCTGGATATTTTCTATTTTGCCTACATTATTGTTTACAGGACTAGCTGGAACTTCATTTTGCTTCAAATGCTTCATTTCAGTTTTCAGATCATCCAGGACTGAATGGATGGATCCAACATATTCTTCGATAGATTGTATTCTGCTATCAAGTCCTGAAATATTTTCATGGATCTTATTCAGATCTTCGTTTAATTGCTGGGATTCATCTTCCTTTGTTCCCTTATCGCCCTCAGATTTTTCATTTGCCGAAAATGTCGGGTTCAGCTTCATTTCGATCAGTTCTCTTACAAAATGGCTCTTATTTTCAATATCATTGAGCTGATCAAATAATTCATCAGTGAGGCTGATTGTGAGTCTTTTCATATGTCTGACCTGGAAAAATTTAGTGCAATAGATCTAAATGTTTGGTTATTTCAAAGGATCAATTCTAACTATCATTCAGTATTATCAATAACTGCTATATATGAATGTTCCTGAAATACATTTTCTTTAGGGTGTATGTCTCTGTTTTTTATTGATTTTAGAACCATGGGCTTTGGCAGTTTAGATTATATTATCTGCCGATATTTTTTCATACCAGCCTATTGATCGGATGATTATCAGAGTGTTCTATACCCATATCTTCAATAGCTTCACATACCATAATATCTCCCATTGCAACCAGTGGGAATACATAGGGTGCATTTTCCATAGGTCCATAAAGTATAAAATCACCTGCTGAAACTATCTGCATACCTATAGATCCAATATCGCATATCTTATATTTCAGGGGATCTTCCTTTCTTTTGTTCTGAAGCCAGCTCCAGGAAGATGGTGCATTATGGATGCCGGATCCTACAGGATGTCCCCATCTGGCCTTTGCTGTAAGCGACATTCTCAAGGCTATACCTGCTCCACTTCCCATTGGAGTAATACTTGGATCTATCAGCTTATTAGAAATGCCGCAATAGTTTGCTATTTCTACCAGGCCTTTATCCAGAATGCCACCACCGTCTTCCAGTAATCTCATTCTTCCGCTTAACGATGAATCAATAGCATTAAATCCAAGTATTATAGAACTGTCAACATCTGACAGTTTCAAACATTCGATTTCACTGGCTTCAGTGCTCATATTTAATGAATTGTATATTGTCCTATCTGCCAGCCCGGTCTCTGTGGTGTATAGGGCAGCATCGGTTCTAACTTCCGGCTCTGAAGAGTCAACAATAAATGGTGCATCTGAAACATCACATATAAAATCTATATATTTATGCATACTTTCCAATGTATTTGAAAAAATATGTATTATGTGAGGAATCCCGGTTTCGTCGGAATTTGATTCCTGGTTATTTATCAACTTTTCTGCAGTATTTCTGTCAAATATACCCTTATCTGGATCCTCAATTATTTTATGTCCTGTATAAAATATGGTTCCTGCAACGACTGTAGGTAGCTCGCCTGGCTGCCCTCCTATTTTTGTTCCTGCAATATTACAAATTTCCTGTTCTTTCTGAAATCTGAACATAATTGTACCTCAATACGGGTTATAATTGGTCTGATGTGCAGATGATTCCATTCTCTGCATCAATAACAAATTCATCGCTCAGTATAATGTCTGCAGAAGATGAATGTTGAATACAGCTTTTCTTCCTTTTTCCGGTTAAAATTACGAATGGTTCTTCAGCATACGCTTCATTTTTGTTAGAATAAACGTCCACAAGTTCATATATTTCTTTTTTGTCTGTCAATCCTGTATAATCGATCAGGTCTACTTGCTCCTGAAATCTAATGATTGCATTTTCCGGGATATTTTCGATAAAAGGGATAGCACCATCGGACCCTATAATTCTCCCGTTCTCGTCAATTCCGTTATTATGCAGGGCGATCAGGGATTTTCCAGATAGATGTCCTCTAGACTCCCCTCCACACAGGAGAAGGTATCGGATATTTGAATTAGAAATTATGTTTATTACAACCTTTTCAACACCAAGATTTTCTGTCTTACAGGTTCCCCATATGGCAGCTTTTTCAGTGGGCTCGATAGAACTTGCAAGGGTCACAACTGCAATCCTTGAATCAATTGAACCGATTACGTAATCACCTTTGGCAGGTGGCCAGTCATTTGCAACATGCTCCATTATATCATCTTATAGTTGTAGTATTGCTATTATCTATCTATCTATCTATCTATCTATCTATCTATCTATCTATCTATTTTTTCTTTGCTTTCTTTTAAAAATCGATCTCAGATGTATCTGAAATATCTGCCAGTGCACTTGCCAGCATTATTGCTTTGGTGTAATGTCCTCCAACTCTGGAAGTGTCTACAAAGACATAGTCATCCATTAGAACAGGTGCACCGATTCCGTCCCCTCCCCCAAGAAAAACCAGGGTTCGGAATATGAGATTACCTGATATTCCATCAGGTGCAAAAATAAAATTTGCTTCTTTAATTGCGTCTTCGATCAGAATGGTATAATGCTTTGCGTTAATTCCTTTCTCATGAAGCCTGTTTGTTATGAAATCAGCATCTGCAAGGGTTCGATCTACTCTGCTGTCTCTTCCTAGATCACCCAATCTTCCACCTGAAAGGATACCTACAGAAGGCTCAATTCCAAAACGACTTATGTGCCTGGCACCATTAAGAATAAAGTTTATTCGATCAGCAATACTTCCTGTCTCATCGATTCCCACAGGTGCCAGAAAAAAACAGTTTCCAGATGCAGTTATTAGAAGTGCGAGTCTCTGTATGGATTCCATTTTCAGTGATTGCTTGAGATTTGCAAGCGCTCCTGAGGCATGTGCAGTTCCCCTGACTGCTGCATCAACTTTTCTAGATACAAGAAGGCTGGCCAGCATTTTTTCAGGGTTCTGAGTGTCGATTATATCCAGCTCAGTATCAAATTCCCTGATTTTGCTCCTGTCACCTACCAGTACCACATGTGCATATCTGCCATTATGCGCAGCGTTAACACTGGATATTAGCTTTTCAGTAGGCTCCCTGATTCCTATTGCAACCCTCGCTCTGTTTTTAAGTGCACGGTTCTCAATAATATTTAAGATATCATTATTTCCTGAGTTCATAACATTGCCCCAGTTGCCGTTAGGATTAGAAAAGAAATGCAAACATTAATTAATTTTCCCTTTTATGAGTAATACAAGATGACGCATATAGGTGAATGGGCTGAGAAGTACCGTCCTGGATCCCTTTCTGAAATAGTGGGAAATAAGAAGGCAGTTGAAAATCTGCAAGAATGGGCTCAAAAATGGACATACACAATTCCTGAAAAACGTGCCGTTATACTTGCTGGAAGGGCAGGTATTGGTAAAACATCTGCAGCACACGCACTTGCAAATGATTTTGGCTGGGAAATAATAGAACTTAATGCAAGTGACAAGAGAACGGCAGATGCTGTTGAAAGAGTTGCAGGTTCTGCTTCAAAAATGCATTCTCTGGATGGAAGTACATCCCGCAGACTGATAATTCTGGATGAAGCAGATAATCTGCATGGCAGCAGTGACAGAGGGGGTACACGCGCCATAGGGAATATCATTAAAAGAACAAAGCAGCCAATAGTCCTGATTGCAAATGACCTTTACGGAATATCTTCTACTGTTCGCTCCAATTCTCTGGAAATAAAGTTCAATTCTATTCAGAGCAGGTCAATGGTTCCAGCACTTAAGAAGATCTGTCGTGAAGAAGGTATTATGTGTGGTGTAGGAGTACTTGAGAAAATCGCAGAAAATGCAGATGGTGACCTTAGAAGTGCAGTAAATGATCTCCAGGCAGTTTCAATGGGTAGAGATGAAATATATATTGAAGATATAGCTACTTCCCAGAGAGATACTCAGGGGTCTATATTCAAAGTGCTTCCAAAGATCTTCAAAGGCACTGATCCAAAAAAAGCATATGAGGCAACATATAGCCTTGATGAAAGTCCTGAAGACCTGGTACACTGGATAGATGAAAACCTGCTTTATCAGTATTCAGGAAAGGAAGGAATTGTCAATGAAGACATAAAGAACGGGTATGGTTACCTGGCGCGGGCTGATCTATATCTTGGTCGTGTAAAGAAAAGGCAGAATTATCGTTTGTGGAGATATGCAGGTATGCTCATGACCGGTGGAATTGCTATATCCCGGACCCAGCAAAAAGGAGGTTTTGTGAGATACCAGCCCCCTTCTTTATGGCGAAGGCTTGGTCAGCTAAAGGCAAAAAGGAATCTTCGTGATAATCTATCTGTCAAAATTGCAGCGCATTGCCATGAGTCAACAAGATATTCCCGTTCCAATCTCATTCCTGTCTATCGCCAGCTTTTAAAAGATGATAATTACTCAGTTGACTCCGCGGTGAACCTGGACCTGAGCGTAGATGAGATCCTCTATCTCACAGGAGGACGAACCGTTACAAAAAAAATCCAGAAGATACACGAACTTGCACAGGATCGCATCAGAGAAACAATATCTCATGATATTGAATTTTATACTTCTCCAAGAAAAGGCTCAGCCAGTGCAAATAAGGGTCTCGAAGAGTTTGCCGCCAGCAGTGATCCAGGATCGTCTTCATCTACAATAGACAGTAATGATGCAACAGACGGGAATGATAATAATAGGCCGGAATCTGAAAAATCAAAAGGATCATCTGAAAAGAAAGGAAAACCTCAAAGAACATTATTTGACTTTTGAAAAAAAGGAATTAATATGAGCTCTTTAATTGCAGAAGAACTTGCCAAAAAACAGAAATCGATCAGTGTTGCAGAGTTTTTTGAGAAAAACAGACAGATACTGGGATTTGATTCTGCTCCACGCAGTCTGATAACCACCATCAAGGAAGCTGTGGATAATTCCCTTGATGCCTGTGAGGAAGCCGAACTCCTGCCAAATATCATGGTTCAGGTCGAACGTGCTGGAAAGGATAATCTGAGAGTTATAATTGAAGACAATGGGCCGGGTATTGTCAGGGAACAGATACCAAAAGTATTTGCAAAGCTTCTTTATGGATCCCGCTTTCATTCTCTCAAACAAAGTCGTGGTCAGCAAGGTATAGGGATATCAGCTTCGGTTCTTTATGCACAGCTGACTTCAGGCCAGCCAACAAAAATAATCTCTAAGATAGGATCTGATTCTCCAGCACACTATTATGAACTGATGATCAATACAGGCACAAACGATCCAGAAATATTCAGGGATGATATTATTGAATGGGATCGTTCTCAGGGAACTCGTATTGAATTGGAAATGGCAGCTTCATATGTTAAGGGTAGAAGACAGTCAGTCTATGAATACCTTAAAGCAACAGCTATTGTTAATCCACATGCACGGATAACTCTGGTCGAACCGGACGGCAATGAGGAAATATTCGAACGTGTAACGGATAAGCTGCCGGCTACTGCAAAAGAAATACTTCCCCATCCCCATGGGATTGAACTTGGCACCCTTATGAGAATGCTCCGGTATACTGATAGACAGAAACTTGGAGCATTCCTGAGATATTCATTCTCTAAAATCGGGCATCTGACGGCAGAAGAAATATGCAAGGCATCTGGTCTCGATTTTGATCAGGATCCTCATAATATATCCCGGGACCAGGCAAAAAAGATTCTTGACGCATTCAAAACTGTAAAAATAATGTCACCTCCAACAGACTGTCTGTCCCCCATTGGTGAGAATCTGATCTATAAAGGACTGCAAAAAGAACTGGATGTGGATCTTATTGCTACCACAACCCGCGCCCCTTCAGTATATTCCGGGAATCCATTTGTGATTGAGGTGGGGATTGCGTATGGTGGCAAGCTGCAAAAAGATGACCGCATAGAGATCACACGCTTTGCAAATCGTGTGCCATTGCTGTATCAGCAGGGTGCCTGTGTAACCACCCGGGCTATTGAATCAATAAAATGGAAGCAATACGGCCTCAGTCAGCCAGGAGGGGGATTGCCTGTAGGTCCGGTTGTACTGCTGGTGCATGTAGCATCTACGAATGTACCGTTTACTTCAGAATCCAAGGATGCGGTTGCAGAGATTCCTGAGATACAGAATGAAGTTGAACTTGCTCTAAAAGAGGTTGCCAGAAAGCTCAATCGTTTTCTCAAAAAACAGGGTTCCCTTAAAAAAAGGCGTCAGAAGGAAATTATAATTACGAAAGTGCTTCCCAGGATGGCCGAAAAACTGGCTGACACACTTGATCGTGAGGTTCCTGATATTGATCCAGTGGTGGCAAAAATCATGGGAAATGTACTTGTTCACAGGCATTTACAGCGTAAGGATAACGGCAAGGTGGATGTTGCAATAAAGATAAAAAATTTTGGATCCAAATCATATGAATTTACATTGCATGAGATGCTTGCTTATGAAATTCAGGATCCAACTCCTGATCCCAGGATTGTCAGCATGGGTAATGAGTTCGACTATATATGGAATATTAATATAGCTGCACAGGAGACTAAAGTTCTTACCTATTCACTCACATTTGTGGAAGAAAATGATATACAGAAAATGCCTGATATAATAGTTGAAGGCATGGAACAGGAACTGGTAACCGGTGCTAAAACAGTCAAGGGGTTATGAAAATGGGTACTGATATTTCAAAAAAAAGGGCAGAGCATGATGCCATTGCAAAAAGGCATATTATTGCGGTGGTCGACTCATTATATCAGCAGTTTACGGATGGTACAATTCCAAAGATCCTGATGCCAAGCCGTACCAAGAAGAACATTGAGTATGATGAGGGAAGTGATGTATGGGTCTATGGAGACAGGGAAAGTGAGAGAAGTGCCAAGACTGTAAAAGGTGCTTTTCAATTGCTTAAAACCACTCATACTGTTGATTTTCTCCTGAAGAATCATCTGTCACAGAATCGTGGTTCAACTCTCAGGGAATTGTACTATATTTCTGAGAACTGGGATGTTGCAAAGTTTAGAGAACAGCCTGAAAGTGATCGTCTGATCGAGGATCTTGAGATCATTACAGGTCTTCAGAGGGAATATTTCCACATGCGTCCTGAAGAGGACGGTGCTACAATGTTTGGGCCTATAAAGATCCACGAGGAAACAAAAAGGGGAACGCGCATAATTCATTGTCAGGAAGATATAGGAGAAAGTGGTTATCAGATCCCGTTTAATGTGGAAAACATCAATTTCTTGGATCATGATGCAGACTTTATCATTGCTATAGAGACTGGTGGTATGTACGCAAGGCTGATTGAGAATGGGTTTGATGAGAAATACAATGCCATACTTGTTCATCTGAAGGGACAGCCTGCCCGTTCGACAAGACGGCTTATCAAAAGGATGAATGATGAACTGGGAATTCCTGTTGCCGTATTTACTGATGGAGATCCATGGTCATACAGAATCTATGCATCAATTGCATATGGAGCAATCAAAAGTGCTCACCTTTCGGAATTCATGGCAACCCCCAGTGCTAAGTTTGTTGGGGTCCAGCCATCTGATATAGTTGAATATGAACTCTCAACCGATAAACTGACTGAAAAAGATATAAGTGCTCTTAGAAGCGAATTGTCAGATCCCAGATTTGAAACGGATTACTGGAAGGAACAGATCAATCTCCAGCTGGAAATACAGAAGAAAGCTGAACAGCAGGCTTTTGCCGGTAAAGGACTTGACTTTGTAACTGATGTATACCTGCCTGAAAGACTCGCTGATATTGGGATAATCAGGAAATGATCTCCTCAAATTGATCAAGAAAACACGAAGTAGACAGACACACTTTTTCTATTTTTCCTTATTGCTATACAGAAGGTCTGTAGAATAGAAATAACAGGCTTTGATAAAAATATTCAATGGGCCTAACCGGATTTGAACCGGTGATCACTCGGTTATGAGCCGAGCGCTCTAACCTGACTAAGCTATAGGCCCTCTAAAAAAGACGCCGCCAACAGGACTCGAACCTGTGACAATCTGGTTAACAGCCAGACACTCTACCAACTGAGTTATGGCGGCTCACGCACATATACTTAAACGCGAAATGTCTAAACGTATTGATTACATTTATAGTTTTTGTTTATTATCGATGTCAACTAACTGTTAAAATGGACAAAACCATTTAGCTTTGTCCATTGAGTATGTTTCTGTTTATGCTCTTATATCTCCGTTCCCATTCCTGTTATTGGAATTGAAGCTCCACATGCTGAACATTTTTTATCTGATGTAATATCATATTTTTCAATACTAAAGAATCCTCTTTTGATCAGCATTTTTCCACATTCTGGACAGAACGTATTTTCATACTTATTTCCAGGCACATTTCCAATATAGACAAATCTCAACCCCTCCTGTGTCGCTATTTCGTGTGCTTTCTCAAGTGTTTTCAGGGGGGTTGGTTCAACATTTGTCATCTTGTAATAGGGTTGGAATCGTGAGAAATGCAGTGGAGTATCCGGCCCAAGATTATCATGGACCCATCTGGAAAGCTGATGCAGTTCATTTTCTGAATCATTGTATGTTGGAATAATAAGGGTTGTTACTTCTATATGCAGTCCAAGTTCTTTTGCAGTTTTTGAAGCTTCAAGCACAGGCTCAAGCTTTGCACTGGCTATATCTCTGTAAAACTTATCTGTAAATCCTTTGATGTCAACACTGAATGCATCAAGATATGGAGATATATCTTTCAGTGCTTCCGGAGTTATATAGCCGTTTGTCACATAAACGGTGGCAAGCCCTTTATCCTTTGCTATTTTTGCAGAGTCGTAGGTGTATTCATGCCAGATCGTAGGCTCGTTGTATGTCCAGGAAATACTCTCTGCCTGTGATCCGATAGCTCTTGAAACAGCTTCCTGAGGAGTCATCTCCATTGTATATTTCCGGCTTTCATCGACATTCATTCTGGCAATTCTCCAGTTTTGACAATGCTTGCATCTAAAATTACATCCTATAGTTCCAAGTGAATACGAAAAAGAGCCTGGATAGAAATGAAATAGTGGCTTTTTTTCAATTGGGTCAACAGCTTCACTTGAAACTGTATTGTATATCAGACTGTATAATCTCCCCTCCCGGTTTTCCCGTACCATACAGAATCCGCGCTTTCCGGGTGCAATGGTACATCGATGACTGCATAAATTGCAGGCAACTCTTTTATTATCAAGATTTTCATAGAGCATTGCTTCTTTGATCAATTAAATCCCCCATAAAAAGGATTGTACTCATTAGTAATAAAACTTAATCACTAGAAGGATAATCAATCTTTATGGTCTACATTATCTATCATCCTGATTCTCTTAAGCATAACACTGGCTGGCACCCCGAATCTGCATCTCGGTTAAAGGCAATTATGGACAAACTTGAGGAAAACGGGATATTTGAAGATAATCCACTGGTTATTCCTCAATACGCTGATCTATCCCTGATTGAAAATGTACATGACCTTGATTACATAAAATCTGTTGAAGAACATTGCATGAGAGAGATTCCATTAGATCCGGATACCGTTGTTTCCCGGGATTCATTTAATGCAGCTCTTGCCTCAGCTGGTGGTGCGGTAAAAGCTACCGAACTTGTGCTTGATGAAGGTTTGGCATTTGCATTGACCCGCCCACCAGGGCACCATGCAGGTTACAGAAAAGCTCGCGGATTTTGCCTGTTCAACAATATTGCTATTGCAGCAAGGTATGCACAATCTCGTGGATTTGAAAGAATTCTTATTGTGGACTGGGATGTTCATCATGGTAACGGTACACAGGAAATTTTCTATTCTGATCCAGGTGTACTGTATTTTTCAACCCATCTTTATCCATGGTTTCCAGGAACAGGATGGCTGGATGAGATCGGAGATGGTGATGCGCAGGGATTTAACATAAATGTACCACTACCACCTGGTTTAAACAATTCTGACTATATATACATATTTAAAAAGCTTCTTTTACCGATATCACTCCAATTTGATCCACAGATGATTATGGTTTCTGCAGGCATGGATTCATATTCCAGGGATCCTTTAGGGAACATGAATATAACTTCAGAGGGTTTTGGTGAACTTGCATCGATTGTCAGTTATATTGCATCAAAGACCTGTAACCGGATGGTGCTCGTGCTGGAAGGAGGATACATAGAAGAGGATCTTGCAAAATCTGTTCACAGAATCATCATTTCGCTGAATAATCAAAAAAGGATATCTTCAACAGATGGTCTCAATAGCAATGTATCACCAGAAGTTATTGAAAGGGTAAGGTTGGTAACTTCAATCCAGAAAAAATGGTGGAAGATCATTTAAAGCAAAGAAATTGAATTATGACTTATCTGGCTCTACAAGAGGTCCAAAACAAGTTTCAAATCTATGCTTCATTTGAGTCCAGGTAGGAAGGGATGTTTGACATCCGACAGACTCTACGACAAAGGAAGCTACTGTAGATCCTATCCTTCCACAGATCTCCAGAGGGTACCCTTCGGTATAGGCAACGAGAAAACCTGCTCTGTATCCGTCCCCGGCACCGGTTGGATCCGCAGCCTCGACTTCTACTACAGGTATCTGGTATTCTTTATCATCCATGTATACGACGCTTCCCCGGGAGTCATAGGTCACAATGACCACATCGACCATATTTTTAATATCTTCAAAAGATACATTCAAGATATTACATACTCTCTGTATCTCGTGCCTGTTGGAGAATAGGATATTTGTGTTTTCGAGTATTGTTCTCAGCCGGTCTTCTGAATAGGTAACAAGATCCTGCCCCGGATCAAATGATACAAATTTTGCCTTTTTTGCGATTCTTGAATTGAATACGGAATCTGCAGTGGCCAGATGGACAAAATCTACGCAAGGTGGTTCAAGTTCAGGAAATTTCCGGGATGCTCCCCAATGAAAATACGTACACTGATTATGCTCCTTATCGGTATAGACAAAGGCACTGGTGTTCTTTTCTCCTTCTATTGTATACATTAGTGACAGGTCTACACCTATATCCCTGAGATGGATTTCGTAGTCAGATCCCTCAAAATCCGGACCAACAGCTGAAATTAACTGACTTCTACCGCCAAGAGCTGCAATGGCAGCTGCCACATTGGCTGCACCTCCGCCATAAAATGTATTATAGTCTATGATTGGATATGATTCATTGGGGCCTGCTATTTTTTCAACACTGAACAGATAATCCAGTGAAGTATGGCCAACAACAGATATTTTGTCATGCATCAGACGTTCCTCATAATAAGGTCTTATTCAAACTCCACAACATCCACAACATTTAGGGGTACATCCCTTAGCGCTTTTCCAACAACGGACTTTGCTATTCTTGATGCATGTTCCTCGCTCTCAGCGTCAAATACTTTCATCTCCAGTGCAAGCCCTACAATGGCAGTATTTGCAGCAAGGAAAACACTGCTGAAAGGTTCTCCACATGCCGGGCATGTTGTTGTACCTACATCAACTTCTACAAAATCCAGTTTTGGATTCAATCTTTTTCCAGCTTCTGCGATTGCTACGCCTATAGCATCATCAGCTGATTTCACATCCCGTACCAACCAGGCAGCTTCAAGTGTAACATGGTAATTTGGCATATCATTCTCTCCGTTTGTGCGTGAATACTTCTTGTCTGTATATTAGTTTATATGTCTGTGATCTATATTATTTGTAGCAGATCTCTATTGAGGCTTTAAATAGTAAACAGGCTGTCGTCATCAACATCAAAAAGACCAAGCCTTGCACCTGAATCCAGCCAGGCATGTCCGTAGCTAAAGCAGACGAGGGCATTTACTAAATCATTTATCTGCATAAAATGTTTACCGTCTTTATAGTAGGAAAGGGCCATTGTATAAAAATCTTCAGCAACATTGTGCAGGTGTGATTTTTCTATGGGTGCATAGTCTGCCTTTTCAAGTGCTGAATTTAGAAGCTTTTCATACCGGTTAACTTTTTCGGCCAGTTCAGCAGCCAATTTATCACCATGATCCATATATGATTTGAAAATTAAACATCATCTGTTAGCTCCGAATATTTTCTTGAAAAGTCCTCCCTCATTATCTCCTGAGCTGCGTGAAGGTTTTCTTTTTGGAGGTGGATTAGGCACTTTTTCTGTGTTTTCAGAAAGTGCTTCCAGGGGAGGGGGTGATGTTTCAGGAGGAGTGTAAGTTGTCTTTTTATCTGCATTGAATGCCCCTTTAACAACATCCACAGATTCCCCTCCATGTTTTGTTTTCCTTATCCTAACATCAATAAGTATAGGCCTTTCAATATCATTGCTCACCAGCATTGCTACACCGGGAGGAAGTCTTTTTAACTCTTCTTCTACATAGGAGTTTACCCCTTCAAGACCTTTGCTTATAGATTTAAGGTCATTGGGATTTGTTACTTTCATGATGATCTGGGTTCCACATTGAGATAGTACATTCTTATCAATTCTTGCAGGTCTTTGCGAAATCACCATCAAGCCCAGTCCAAATTTTCTTCCTTCAGAGGCAATGGTTCTAAGTATCTCCGAACTTGGAGTTTTGCTGAATCCCCTTTCTGGAGCAAAATTATGTGCTTCCTCTACAACAAGCATTGCTGGAGGTATTCTGTTCAATTTGCGAGCCTCAAACATAGAAGAACATAACTGGGATACTATCATTCCCTGCATTGTGGGTGTAACACCTTTAAAATCAATTATTGAAGCTTTCCCCTTTTGTATAAGTTCATCAATGGTCGTTGGGTTGGTTGATAGTATTTCACTCTCTTTGATCTCTTCAAGGTAGTTAACAACATTCCACCTTGCTTTGCTCTCATTATTTGCAACTTCAAAGATGATATCCTCAAGAGTATATGTTTCCATTTCTGAGCGGACTTTCTGTATAGATTCATAGAGTATTCCAGTATGTGTACTTGTGGAATTTTCAGGAAATATAGCTGTAATATCCTTCACACTCAGATTCATGCCGTTTAACCTGAACACCTCATCAGCATCAGGGTTTATTGCCATGTTTGCTGGTGTATATACTTTTATCCGGGATCCGTAACCCTTTGAGGATACTCTATATTTTTTCTGATCTGCTGTATTGATCGATCCTTCATTTTTCAGGGACGCATATTCACTATGTGGATCTATTATCAGAAGTGGAATTTTTTTATCAAGCAGTTCTTCCAGAAGTACGCTGGCTGTGTATGATTTACCACTTCCTGTTTTTGCCAGTATACTGCAGTGTTTCTGCACCAGGCTGTTGATGCTCAGATTAACAGGGACATCAGTACCATCAAGCAGACCAATATACATATCCTTACCGGACAGTCCAAGAACAGAGCAAATCAGGTTTTCATCTGCTTTATATACCTTGTCTCCCGGACTGAATGGTATTGCTGGAGCTTTGAGGAGTCCGTTCTTATTTCTGCTACCTATGACTGTCACATCGCCTATGATGTGTTCCTCGTTCCTATCTGGCTTCTTACCACTTTTAGCCTCTTCAAAAGAATAGGTATCGCTGGATCTTATAAGGGATACAACCTGTGCAAGTACCCATCCATCGGTCTCGTGCCATATTTTTATATAATCTCCTCTCCTAACGGCGGTACTTTCAGATACCAGAAATTTAAAATCAAGTGTACCGGTCTTTCCGACAATAACTCCAACTGAATCCTTTACCATTTTTTTACACTCACATTATGGATAATTATGACATAAATGATTCTTATCCGAACAGTCATACTATTGAATAGCTTTTGTATTTATTATTTTTCAATGGATTCCAGAATTTCCTCTGGTGCGCCTGCAAGTTTTACAAGTGCTTCTGCTTCTACAAAGTGAAGAGATGCCGGTACTAGGAGAATGTGCAGAGGATGTCCAAAATCAAAATCAAGAAGTTTTTCTGCAAAATCACATTTTACAGCAGGAATTTCAGATCCTGCTCTTGCAATTCCGATGACCAGTCTGTTCTTCATTACACCTTCATTTCTTGATTTTTCTACCTGGAGCAGTACTTCAAGAGCATCGGGGATTTTCATGAATCCCTTTTCTACATCTATATCAAGAAACACCATTGTGTGCAGTCCTGCTATGGTATTGGCTCTTATTGTATCGTAAGGGGTATGGGAGATCACTTCTTTTCCACGGCTGCTTATATATGGGTAAGGGACAGTTGCAGCTTTTCCAAAACGATAGTTCTGCAGACCTGATAGCCCGCATGCTGCAGATGATATAGATGCTCCATGTATCAATTTTGTATCTATCCCCATGTCATGTGCACGGATACGAAGATCAACATGGGTTGTAGAGACCATTGTATCTCCACCGGTCAGAAAAACAATATCTTCATGCATTGCACTTTCAAGCCACTCGGGGTTGTTTTCTATATCCTCTCTGGAAAGCAGATGAATTCTGGTACTGTATAAGCGTTCCATCTTTTCAATGCTGGTTCCAATAAGACATGAGGTGTAAAATTCAGCATACACTCTGTCAGCATTTTTAATTGCATCAAGTCCTTTCAGTGAAATATCTTTTTCATCAAAGAGTCCAAGTCCTACAAAAGTGAGCATATACCTGATTTTTAGTTCACTGGCTTTTAAACCTTTTGAATCATATTGATAGAAAAACTTCGAAACCTATTTATAGAACCACTAACAGTTAGTTTCAAATTATAAATTTGTAAATAATTAGGTGCTATGTGCATCTATAACTTCAGGAGGTATTGATCAAATGGCAACAAACTACAATCATGGCGGACAGCCAGTTTACATAATGGGCAGTAACAGGGAGCAGACAAAAGGAAGAGACGCTGTGTCAATGAACATCCGGGCAGCAAAGGCAGTTTCAGATCTGGTAAAATCAACACTTGGTCCAATAAGTATGGATAAGATGCTTGTAAACCCGATTGGTGATATCATCATTACAAATGATGGGGCAACAATTCTGGATGAAATGGACATTGAACATCCAACAGCAAAAATGATCGTTGAGGTTGCCCGCACCCAGGACGATATTGCAGGTGATGGTACCACGAGTGCTGCGGTACTTGCCGGAACACTCCTTGAAAAAGCCCAGGAACTTATGGAAAAAGGAGTTCATGCAACAAGTATTCTTAAGGGGTATAGACTGGCAACAGAAAAGGCTATGCAGGCCCTTGATGAATATAAAATGACTATTGATCCCGCTGACAAAGAGGTTCTTAAGAACATTGCTGTCACTTCCATAACCGGTAAAGCATCTGAGAGTTACAGTGCTTTCATTTCAGGTATCTGTGTGGATGCGGTATTAGCTGTGCAGGATGATGGCAACGTAAATATTGATGATGACATCCTCATTGTTCATGATAAGGGGCAGAAAATAACAGATAGTGAACTTGTAGAAGGAGTTGTATTAACTAAAAAATCTCTGCATCCCAATATGCCAAAGAGGATTGAGAATGCCAGAATTGCTCTTGTTGATTCTCCAATTGAAATTGAAAAGACAGGTACTACATCTAAAATAGAAATAAAGTCTGCAGACCAGATGGAAGCTTTCCTAAAAGAAGAAGATGAGAGCTTTAAAAAGATGGTCGATGCAATTGTCAGAAGTGGTGCAAATGCAGTGTTCTGCTCCAAAGGAATAGATGATCATGCAGTCCATTATCTCCAGAAGCATGGAATCTATGCAACACGCAGGGTTAAAGAATCTGAAATGAAGAGTCTCTCACGTGCTACCGGTGCACGTCTGGTGAAAAAGGTTCATGAAATTGATGAAAAGGATCTGGGCACAGCAGGCTTGCTTGAGCAGATAGGAGATTCTGATGATGCTAAAACCTTTGTAAAGGACTGTGAAAATGCCAGGACAGTTACTATTGTGCTCAGAGGCGGTACAGAACATGTGACTGAAAATATTGAAAGGGTATTTGATGATGCACTGCATGTTGTAGCATCAACTGTGGAAGATAGTGAAATTGTAGCAGGTGGAGGAGCATCTGAAATTGAAACTGCAGCTGTTCTTCGTTCCTATGCACCTACTGTTGGTGGAAGAGAACAGCTTGCAATCTCTGCATTTGCTGATTCAATTGAAATTCTTCCAAGAATCCTGGCAGAAAATGCCGGACTTGACGGTGTAAATATGCTCTTGAAACTCCGCTCAGATCATCATGAGATCAAGCACGCAGGCCTTGATGTATACACCGGTGAGGTTGTGAATATGCTTGACAGGGGGGTTGTTGATCCTCTCAGGGTAAAGAAGCAGGCGATAAAATCTGCATCAGAGGCAGCTGCAATGGTACTAAGGGTAGATGATGTGCTGCGTGCAGAGAAAAGGGATATGATGGATGTTAACCCTGAACATAATATCCATAATTACGATGCATCAGGAATGATGTGATCAAAAATAATCTGCAAAAAGTACAGGAAAGTGACGGTCACATCCCGTGTCTGTCACATATCATTTATTTTATTATAAGGTAATAACCCTTTTGAGGTAATTTTGATTTTAGTATTTTGTAAATCAGGATTCAAGCCCTGATCATTGATTATTCTTTTTTGCAACAATATACATTTCTTCTTTTTCTGATTCCAGAACATTCAGAATAGTAAAATCCATTGATACTATTTGATCAATTACTGGCTTTCTGCTAAGGCCATGGTTTATTTTTATGACCTGCACAAGTCTTCCTCCGGGTTTGAGCAGTGGAAATAATCTCGCGAGTATTTTAAGTGAGTCCGGAGGATCCAGGGTCAGATCACTCAAAATAATATCAACTTTTTCTGCTGAAAGAAGCTGAAGATCTACAGTAAAAGCATCTGCGAAAATAATGGACACATTTTCATTATCAGAAACTATTTTTTCAAGCTGAGGTTTAAAGTGCAGGCTATATTCAATACCCTGGATCTTTCTAACAATCTCTGATGCGAACAATAGAAACCCTCCAGCACTGGAACCAATATCCAGTGCCAGATCATCAGGTTGAAGTACATTTGTGATTTCCTGTATATGGGCAAGTTTGAAATAACCTTCTGGTCTGTCATACCCTTCATCTACTTCCACTGCATCTTCCTGCTTAACTAACTTTGAGGGTTTGGTAACTATTTGACCATTTATTCTAACATGTCCACCTTTTATTGCTTTTTTTGATCTTGTTCGAGATTCAAAATGATTCGTTTCAACCAGATAAGCATCAAGTCTCATTGTAATCTCCTGGTAATTATGTTTCATAGTTGCATTTTATGCCTTTATCATCAAAACACAGATTACAGGAAATACACTGTGCTTTCTCCTGACTATTATATTTTAATTTTTTTACAAGGTCAGGCTCTTTTATAAACGGTCGGCTCATTGATACCATATCTGCATATTCTTCATTGAGAATTTTATTCATAATTGACAGGGAACGTATCCCCCCAACCAGAATGATGGGTATACTGACTTCTTCTTTTATAGCGCGTGAATACCTTTTAAAATAAGCTTCTCTGGACCTGCTATTAATATGTGGCTGTGACATAATATCTCCGGCTTCAAATATTCCTCCACTGACCTCAATTGCACACGCTCCTGCTTTTTCCAGTTCCTTTGCAATCTCAATACACTCAGGCATATCAAGCGAATTGCTCACTTTAGCAGGATCAAAACCATCAGTAGCATTTAATTTTATCATAATGGGGTATTTTTTACCAATATCCTCATGTATTCTTTCAATAATCTCTGTGACTATACGTGTTCGGTTTTCGATAGAGCCTCCCCACTGGTCATTTCTTCTGTTTGTATAGGGAGATAAAAAATTACTCAGCAGGAATCCATGAGCACAGTGCAACTGAACTCCATCAAAACCCGCTATACTGGCTCTTCTGGCAGCTATTGCGAAATCATCAATCGTTTGATATATCTCATCTTCTGTCATTTCAAGCAGGGTATTAGTGGATGTGCTGTCCGGTACCTCTGATGGTGCTAATGCAGATTGATTCCCGCATGTTATCAATGACTGCCTTCCACCATGCACGATCTGAAGTATGATTTTGCTTTTATATTTATGCACTCTATCTGTTATCTCTCTATATGGCTGGATAAAGTGATCACTGTATATGGCCTGCTGATTATGAGCGCTTTTTCCTCTGGTATTTACATATGAATATCCTGTGATGATCAACCCAACATCATTTTTTGCAAGCTGTTCATAAATATTTCCTATATATGATGTGGGAGTACCGTCTTCTTCTGCAAGCCATTCATGGGTGGCAGACCTTACAAAACGATTATCTATAGTCAGACCGCATAGATTTATTGGTTCAAAGAGCATGCCTTAAAAGTAGTTTTAAACTTTTATATTCCTTTCTCCCCTTCTGGAAAATAAATATGTAAGGATTTGGTAAAATACTCAGAGTATCAGTATCAATAATTGTAGAGTAACAGTATCCTCTATATTGAATATACTTATTTAAAACAATTTTCATTTCTGAAGAATTTATGTGAGCGGGGTGGGGAGTGGGGGTTAATGGGGTGAAAAATAGATATTCCCGCTCACATGTTTCAACGAATATACAAATGAACATATATTATATAAAGATATCGGTCAATATATTTATTTATATTAAAAAATAAAAAAAGAATCAGCAGCATAAAATTAGATCAGAGCAGGAATAAATAATGCTGCAAGTCCAAAGTAAATGATCAGTGCTGTTACATCTTTAACTGTTGTTATCATAGGATCTGATACAGCTGCTGGATCATATCCTACTTTATTGACGATCCATGGAATTATAAACCCAATGATCGATGCAAGAAGGCATACACTCAGAAGAGTCAGAAAGATTACAATCGCTAGTTCTATCATACCCTGCCATAAATAGGCTACCAGCCCCCCAATGATTCCGACAACAAGCCCTATCATCAGTCCGACTTTCCCCTCTGAAATAAAATGCCTTATTGCATTCTTATCATCAATATGACCAACGGCTAACCCTCTGACAAATATAGTTGATGCCTGGGTCCCTACATTACCTCCCATGTCCATTATAACTGGAAGGAAGAATGCCAGTGCAATTACAGTTCCAAGGGTTGCTTCATATCCTTCAATTACAACTCCTGCAATAAGCCCTCCAGCCAGTGCGAACATAAGCCATGGAAGGCGTATTCTGAGAATATCAAAGGCAGATGATTCAAGTATAGCATAACTTCTGGAAACTTCTGCGTCGGAAAAGACCATACCTGCACTTTTGAATATGTCTTCAGAGGCTTCTTCTTCAACCACATCAAGCATCTCCTCTGAACGCACTACACCCACAAGCCTGTCATCCCAATTAACCACAGGAAGTGCGCGATATGGCAGATCTGACATTTCTCTTGCAGCGATTTCAACGTCTTCATCTTCTTTTAGAGTTATTATTGAGGTTTTCATCACTCTGGATACAGGAATATCTCCCCTGGCGTTTAACAGGTCACGAAGCGACATTACTCCGATGAGATGTCCATCATTATCTGTTACATACACATAATAAATGGTAGTTTCTTCAGCTTCTGGTCTATAATGGCGGAATTGAGATATGGTATCTTCTATAGTGTTCTCTTCATTTACTGCAAAATAAATCTCATCCATCACGTCTTTGACAAGATTAGCGTGAATGGTGTCATAATCTTCATCCATACAAACTCCTCCTAAATTTAGCTTATCAGAAGCATCTTGATGACAGTCGTTGATCAAAATGCTTTTTCCTGAAATGTTTTGACCAGAAGACAGAGACCTTATGGGAATGAAAGAAGGAAAGTGTATAGATATTTGTTTATGGTCAATAGGAATATTGTATAATATATTCCATCTGAACACTCTCCTCGTTCAGTTTTGGCACGATCGAACGTAGAATGGATCCTGCTCCATTCAGCTGAATTGGTAAAGCCTTAAGCCGACAATACCTGCTTTACCCATTGGCATCTCTCGATGTTTTTGGGCACCAGCCTGTGTTTCGAAAGTAACCTCACCCAACAAGGTGTTTTGAAATCTGTCCTGATATGATTTGCCAATACCGATATCCAACTATATATAATTATCGGGTAAAATTGCTGGAACAATTTATGATTTAATATTGTATATGGATATCATTAGTTATCTGTACTCCGGATGTGTTTTTCTGATACTTTCCTTTACACATTTGGTAACAGCTTTGGTGATCTTTGAACCAAAGTCAGTATAGCTGCCTGAATACTCAATATTTTGCAATTTCTTCTGAGCTACATTTTCAGTAGCAATAATTACAGCATCTGTTGTTGTTCCTAAAAAATCAAATCCCATGTCTATCAGGGCCTTACTTTTTGCCTCAGTTGCGGTTATGATCGCACCTGCCATAGCTCCCTCTGAAACATTCGCTCTGGCTACGATAATTATATTGATAGTTCCAATGGATTTTGTTCTAAAAGGAGAAGGATGTGTGATACCTGCAGTTACAAAAACAGTCATATATTCATCAATTTCAACACATAGATTATCCATATCAACAGCTGTTAGAAGTCCAAAATATGGCTCAATTATGTCATGTGAAGATGCAACAGAGTTGAGATATTCTTTAGGTAAAACGCGATCAAATTCAGATTCTACAGTATGATTGAAGAGACAATTTACTGCGCATCTCCCACCATTTATTCCCGTGCTTAAAGCTTCAAAATCACCATTAATTATAAGTGTTTCATTTTTTATAAAGTACTTCATTTACATTACCTCCATATCTTTTAACCTTATCAAAACTATTTATGAGTCATGAAACATACTATTAATAGAATTTGTTAATAATTCTATCAGACTATACTAATTGATCACGTAATTTTCTTATTATGTCCTGTTTCGATAGCTATATATTTTAAAAGTATAATGTATCAAAAAAATTATCTGAAAATTATTCAATTGGTTCCTTTGAACTAAATTTATAGTCATACAAAAAATTGAATGTAAATTGAATTAAGGAATATTTAAAATGATAGGTGTTTCATCTCGTGCATTAAAGAACAAGTCCCTATCAGAAGCACTTGAGCAGCTTGGTAGTGTTACCAGTTGTGTAGAGATATATTCTGAAGGTCTGCATGATCTTTCAAAGAATAAAGAGATTCCACAATCATTCGATTTCAGGTACTCGGTACATGCTCCAGTTACTGATATCAATATAGGGAGCATTCGTGAGCCCATCAGAAAGGCAAGTATTGATTTTATAAAATATATGGCTGATATATGTAACTGTATTGGATCAGATGTGCTGGTTGTACATCCTGGATATTATTCATACAGGCACGATCTGCCTGATGCAAATACGTCCCTTTTAAGGTCACTGAATGAACTTGAAGATATTTTTTATGATACCGGTGTAAGGGTATGTATTGAGAATATGCCTGATGACTGGGATTGTTATCTTTTTAGATCACCTGAAATGGACCTTGGTGAGAATGGTTTTGTTCTGGACATAGGACATGCAAACACTACAGATACAATTCAGGATTTTTTGATGAAAGATATATCCCATTTTCATCTGCATGATAACAATGGACGCAGAGATGAACATTCCTGGATCGGATCCGGAAACATTGATTTTGAGAAAATAAAGGATTTACTGAACAATAACAACAGTATGAAAATTTTAGAACACCCATGTATGGATTTTGTTGACAGAAGTATGGAACGGCTAAAACAAATGAATATTAAATAATACTGTAAGTATATATGTACAGTAATTTATATATGTGAGTCAGGTAATTCTAATCAAATTTCAAATAATATACCTGATCAATCATATCAAAATACATCGAATTAACGGAGCAAATATGACATTGATGGAAGATGCTAAAAAAGGCATTGTTACCCCTGAAATAAAGGCAGTTTCTGAGATTGAAGGAATTGAAGAAGATAAAATCTGCTCATGTGTAGCAAAGGGTCTGATTACAATCCCAAAAAACGTATTGCGAGAATCAAAGCCAATGGGTATTGGCAAATATATGAGTACCAAAATCAATGCCAATATAGGGACTTCACGGGACTATGTTGATATTGAAACCGAGGTCAAAAAAGCAACAGTCGCTGAAAGAGCAGGTGCCAGTACTTTGATGGACTTATCTACTGGTGGTGATCTTGATCTTATTAGAAAGAAAATTATGGATGCTGTAGATATACCTGTTGGGACTGTTCCCATATATCAGGCAGCTTCATCCCATGGTTCAATTGTAGATATGAGTACAGATGATATGTTCAATGCTGTACGAAAGCATGCAGAGGATGGAGTGGAATTTGTAACCATACATGCCGGTATAAACCTCGATTCTTTAAAGAGACTCAGAGACAGCTCCAGAATAATGGATGTTGTTAGCAGGGGAGGTTCTTTTACTCTTGCATGGATGCTTCACAATGATGAAGAAAATCCATTTTATTCTGAATATGAGTATTTGCTTGAGATAGCTTATGAATATGACCTTACATTGAGCTTGGGTGATGGCATGCGTCCAGGTTGTATACATGATGCAACGGATCGACCTAAATTCATGGAATTTATTGTTCTGGGAGAACTGGTCAAAAAAGCAAGAGCCGGAAAAGTTCAGACCTTTGTTGAAGGGCCGGGACATGTGCCTGTGGATGAAATAGAATTGAGTGTGAAGGGAATGAAACATCTATGTGATGGAGCACCCCTATATCTACTTGGCCCACTGGTAACTGACATTGCACCTGGTTATGACCACATAACTGCTGCTATCGGAGGTACTGTTGCAGGGATGCATGGCGCCGATTTTCTGTGTATGACCACGCCTTCAGAGCACCTGGCTCTTCCGACTGTAGAAGATATCAGGGAGGGTGCGACAGTAACAAGAATAGCAGCACACGCTGCAGATCTTGTTAAGGAAGGGCAGAAGGAAAGAGCACGCCAGATGGATCTCGAAATGTCAAACGCACGTAAAAAACTTGAATGGGATAAGCAGTATAGCCTGGCAATAGATCCTGCGAGAGCTCGATACATAAGGGAAAGCAGGGTAAGTTGCAGTGAAGCATGCTCAATGTGTGGAGAACTATGCGCCATGAAAATTATAGATAATTCGTTCAGGGCAGAAAACAGGTAAAAGTAAATTTTAGATAAGCAGATCCTCAATGCCCTGCTGAGAAACGATTTCAATTGCCCTTTTCTTTTCATCGGGTGTCAATATGCGGTTGATTTCAGGTGCTTCATGTGCTCTGTGATGCGGGGTATATTGAAACATCAGATTGAATCGTATGTAAGGAATATTCTCAGAAACCCATTCTGCAATTGGGTGGGTGCAGCATTCCAGATGACCTGGAAGCACAAGGTGGCGCAGAATAATTTCGCTGTTATCATATGCATTTTTAAAATTTCTCTGAATTACAAGCATGTATTTTCTGACATTTGATAATTTACTGGCACATTTATCATTTCCATACTTGAAGTCGGCAAGATATACATCAACAACCCCTTCAAGAAGTTTACTGCTTTCAGATGAATGATACATATTTGAGTTCCATATTACAGGTATGCTGGAATTTACATGTTTTAGAGTTTTCAGTACCATATGGAGATGTGGGGTTGGTGTAACAAAATTTACGTTTTTTGAGCCTTCATTACGTCTTCTGTCTATAATCTTTCCAAAGTCTTCAGGTATGATTACAGCACCACAATGTGGGCATGTAGATATTGTCCAGTTCTGGCAGTAAATACACGAAAATACACATCCTGTAAAAAAAATGGTATGGGATGGAACAAGTTCAGGTTCTTCACCCATATGAAGAAATTCAGAGGCATATTTTGAGATATATTTAAGGCCACAATATCCGACTTGCCCTTTCTTTCTGTTAACTCCACAGCGCCTTTCACAAAAGCAACATTTTTCAAGGATCCTTTCAGAAATAAGTATTTTTAGATCCAGAAGAGACCGTTCATTATATCCTTGATCGATCTGTTTTTCATCAGGTATAGGGTCAGCTATTATTTTTCGATACTTTTCCATACCTTGAGTGTGTACTTCCCACAAATCTTCAAGAGATGCATCATTGTTAAATTCCAGAGAAATGCTATTAGATATTTTGAAGGCAGGTGATATTTCATTTCGTTCGATTCTGCTGTATCTATCTAAGAACTTGGGTTCATTCATATTAAGGATCATTATGGGATTTTATCTTATGTTATTGATGGATATTCAAAAAAATATCATCCAATGACTTTCATATCAGATACTCTGATAGATGGCGTAACTGTACCGCCAATCATCTGGACATCATATCCTGCTCCTGAAATATTTTCAAATATCTCAAAAATGTTGCCTGAGATCATGAGGGACTTTATAGGTTTCTCGATCTCTCCATTTTTGATCTGGAAAGCATTTCTTGCTTCTACTGAAAAATCTCCTGAGATAGAATTTGCAGTATGGGCTCCTATAAGGGAAGATATATAGACCCCATTATTTGTTTCCTCTATGATGTTGGACTGGGGATAGTCTATAATCAAATTCCTTGGTCCAATTCCAGGTACAGAACTATATGAATGTCTTCTGGAGTTACCTGTTGATTCTACCTTATATCTGCCTGCAGTGTAGATGTCATACAGGTATGATTTGAATATACCATTTTCAATGACCGTTGTCTTTTTAGAAGGGGAACCTTCATCATCACATACAGATGTTTCAATTCCATTTTCAAGAAGTCCGTTATCAATAATTGTCAGATCTTCTGAAGCTATTTTGTCTCCCATTCTGTCTTTAAGATATGATCTCCCCTTCTGTACATTATCAGCATTTAAAGAGGGTACAAATGAATTATCAAGAAGATCTGAGACTGCAAAAGGATGTAATACAATTTCGGTATTCTGAGTGTTGATCGATGTGCCGTTTCTGGAGTTTAGGGCCAGTTGTGCAGCCCTTTTACCAATATTCATAAAATCAATATCCAGATTTCTTGAGATCTGAAAATCATAGGCTGTCGAAGTATCATTACTGGAAGTTATGGTATCGATGAATCCAGAAACACTTGTATCCTCTTCCCTGATATTGACACCGTTAGTGTTCATTATCATTCTATTTGAATAAGATCTCGAAAAGCTTCCGGAAGTAATTTCTATATCTGGAAATGATTGAACGCCTTCTATCATTTCTCGGGTAAGTTCAATGCATTTTTCAAGTTCCATATTTTTTATACTATCGTCGAAAATCCCTGATACCCGGGGATATTTTGAATTTGAAGGTAAAGAAGTCCATTCAGGATCATTCTCTCTAACCCTTGCAGAAGAAACTGCCTTTTTTACAGTTTCCTCTATTTTACCTGGAATATTTGTACTGGCAAAGCCCACAGAACCATTTACGATAGCCCTTATACCTATTCCCTGCAATCGCTGTTCTTTTGCACTTTCGATCACATTTTTTCGAATATCTGCACTTGTGGATCTGCTGGTCAGTATATACACTTCTGCTTCATCGGCTCCTTCCTTGGATGCAAGATTCAATGCACCTTCTCCAAATTCATACATTTATACTCCTCCGACAAGTGCTTTTGAAATCATAATATGTGGAGATCCATCAGCTACCGGAACAAGTTGTCCACTTTTACCACATCTACCTGAATGCATTTTCAGATCGTTTCCAACCATTTCAACATTCTTAAGGATTTCCAGGGTTTTACCTGAAAGTGACACATTTTTAAGGAGAGTGGTCATTTCTCCATTTTCTATTAGATATCCCTTCTCTGCATTGAACTGGAAAATTCCTTCCCCGGTATTTACCTGACCTCCCCTTGAACCCATAAGATATACTCCACTTTTCATCTCTTCAAGCATCTCTTCAAAACCGGATTCTCCATTATCAATATATGTATTACTCATCCTGACAACTGGTAATGAGTAGCCCTGTGTCCTGAAGTTACCCGGTATGCCTCCAAGTTTATTTGCAGTTTCTCTTGAATGTAAATATGAATTGAGTATTCCGTCTTTTATGATAGTGTTTTTTCTGGACTGTACCCCTTCAGCATCAAAGGGGAAGTATCCATATTCGTGAAGTGTTGGATCATCTATGACGTTTACAAGGGGTGATGCAATACTTTCTCCTCTTTTATCTTTTAATATTGAGTTTCCTTCAAGGACCAGGTCTGCTTCAGATGCATGTCCAACCGCCTCATGAACAAACACGCCTGCAAGTTCCTGATCAAGTATTACAGGCAGATTTCCGGCAGGAGAGTTTTCGGCAGATAATAGCTCAACTGCCGTCTTACCTGCAGATTCTGCTAGATGGTATGCATTGTGATCATCAAAAAGTTCATATCCACACACTCCAAACCTACTTTCTCTACCAACCTGATATTTGTTGTTTTCAGCAGCTACAGCGGTTACTGCAAAACCAGTTCTGATAGTTTCGTATTCACACTCAACTCCTTCGGAATTACAGTATCTGAAAATCATCTCTGATTCTGCATACATCACATTGGTACTTTTGACACCATCAACCCGAGCATGTTTTTCAATTTCCTTTAGCAATTCTACTTTTTCTTCAATAGAGACATCCTTTGGGTTTATTTTGGTTACCGGCGCATTTCTTACAACAGGGGCCTCCACGGGTGCAAGTTCTATTTTTTCTGCAGGACTGTAAGAGTTCATCTGTATTGACAATTCTTTAGCTGATTTAATTACATTTTTCAGGTCAAACTTGCCTTCAACGGATGTGAATCCCCATGAACCATTGCAAAGTGCTCTTACACCAGCACCCTGGCTGTAATTTATGGAAATATCATCAACATCACCATTATCAAGGGTGATTATAGTGCCTGTTCCATCAACGAGTCGCGCGTCAAAAAAATCTATCTCAGACATTGTTTGTTCCTTTGCTTGTATTTTTCATTTTGTTGATAGATGCTGGAACCACTTCAGGAATATCGAGATTTAGCTGAAGATGCGTTAATTTTTTCAACTTTTTGATTATACTTGCCTTTTCTTTACCTACCAGACTGTGCTCAATAACTTCTGTTATTGTTGAAACAGGTATGATTTCAACCATGTCCTTGTAATGTTCTTCAATGAGTACGTCTGCTTCGTTGGACTTTGGAATGATTACCTTCTTTATACCGGATTGGGCTGCGGCTTCTATTTTATAGGTGACTCCTCCTACTGGAAGAACATCCCCTCTGACCGAGAGAGATCCGGTCATTGCAACCGATTGATCTACAGGGATCTCTTCTATTGCTGATATAACAGCGGTTGCGATCGAGATGGATGCACTGTCTCCTTCGACTCCTTCGTATGTACCAACAAATTGCACATGTATATCACGATTTGTTATATCCTTGCCAGTAACATTTTTAATTACTGCGGACACGTTCTGTACAGCTTCCTTTGCAATATCTTTTAACATACCGGTAGCTATGACCTTACCCTCAGATGTGGACAGTGGTGGAGTTGTTTCAGCGATTATTGGAAGGACAATACCTGAATCTCCACCCATCACAGCCAGACCGTTCACTCTGCCTATAGCAACGCCTTCTTTTGAAAACAGCTGATAGTCCTTACGCCTTTCCAGATATGTATCGGCTATCTGTTGTTCTATTGAACGAGCCGTTCTTTTAGCGGAGATCACATGTTCTGCGGTTGTGACTGAAGCTTTTTCTGAACGGGCAATATCTCCGGCAACTCTTACAAGGCCACCAAGGTCCCTAAGTTTTAATGTAAGGTGACCTTTTCTTCCGGCACGTCTTCTTGCTTCACGTATTATCTCTTCTACTGCACTGCGGTCAAATCCGGGGATGTTACCATCCCGTGCAACTTCCTGAGCCACGAAACGGAACAATTTCTTGCGATTTTCTTCATTGTCTTCCATGGAATCCCGCATATATACTTCATATCCATATCCCTTTATACGTGACCTGAGTGCAGGGTGCATTTTTTCGACAGCATCCAGATTACCTGCAGCTACCATTATGAAGTCACATGGTACTGCCTCAGTCTTCACAAGGGCACCTGAACTTCGCTCCGACTGGCCGGTTATGGAATATTCCTTTTCCTGAAGGGCTGTCAGCAGGCTCTGCTGAGATTCAAGTCTTAGAGTATTGATCTCATCGATAAATAGAACTCCTTTGTGGGCCCTGTGTATGTCACCACTTTCAACTCTGTCATGGGAAGGAGTTTCAAGTCCTCCTGACTGGAATGGATCATGTCTGACATCACCAAGTAGTGCACCTGCATGTGCTCCTGTGGAATCTATATATGGTGCATGGTCTTTTCCATAATTGGAAACCAGCAACTTTGGTACCATCATGTCATCTTTTGGCATGAAGTGTCTTGCCAGTATGAGTAGCATTATAACTGCAATGATACCCCAGAGAAGCTGGCCGACATAAAATGAATAGATGATTATGCCAAACACGATCAGCATCATCAGCATATTGCGTGACTGAGCTTTTTTGCGTGCTTCCATTTTATGGGCTGCTACGATCTCCTTTCCTTTCCCGGCAGGTACTTTCCTTATTTTTGGATTATTCTGATCTTCAAAATTGGGGTAGGCAAGAATATCTTCAAGTTCTTCTTTTGGAAGCAATTCTGCCATTGCTTTTGCAAGCAGTGATTTACCTGTACCGGGAGTACCGATCATCATCACATGCCTTCTCTGACGGGCTGCATTTTTAACAACCTCCACTGCGTGCTCCTGACCAATGACCTGATCAATTAACATTTCCGGCACGTCTATAGAGTCTGTTGTGTCGAAGTTAGAATTCACAGGTTCAGCTTCCTGATTAGCAGTGATTTTATCTTCCATGGTTAACTCTCATAAATTATAGGTATCTACTAAGAATGATGGGATTAAGATTGATTGATCAAACTCAGACGATTATCATAGTGAAACTTTAATTAGCCATATATAGCTAACGCCATTTATACCTATTGATAACTGATATATTACATTTATAGTGGTATATATTGCTACATTTATAGCTATATTATATATAAGTCAGGTATATGACATTTTAAATAATATTATATTATATATATTTTATTTGTTTATTATGATATATGCTAAAACGCCTGATTCCACGCTACTATATATTATGCATGAAAAGAATTATTAATCGGTATTTCTATAGTAGTTCTGAATGAAAACTTTTTCCATATTGATCGTCATTATGACTCTTATATCTATGACCATAGTTCCATTAGCCTATGCTAAACCCGGGCCATCAACAGCACAGTATATGGAAATAACTCATATGACTATGAGATTCGATGGACCTGATGCCTATGTTTCAATTAATTACAACCTTGATCTATTCTCAAATATCTATGTTTTTATGCTGGGCAGTCGTAATCTCGAAAAGACCTTTGAACTGGTTTTTTCAGATTTTGAATCTCTGGAGGTATTGGAAATTGGACGCAATCATGCATCTCTCAAGCTTATGAATGTTTCAAGAGAAACTGATGATTATTACCTTCATGACTCCAGAGAGCTGGGGACTACAATTGATACCCTTACGATTGTGTATCCAGGAGGCTCCGATCGAGTTACAAGGAATGTTAACTCAACGCCAAATATTTTCTATGTAAAGAACTGAGTAAAAGAAAATTATTACTATATGCAGAATTATAATTCTTAATATATGACGAGCAATAATTTGCTGAAGTGCCTTGAATGCGGGACCAGGTATGATAATGATTTTCGCCTTAGCTGTGATAACGATGATTCTTTCCTGCGTATGGAATATCCAGAAAGGATCAATCTTAGACAAGTAAACGGTATAGGTAAATTTACTGACTGGCTGCCCATAAATGAAGTATTGACAACAACAGCAGGACCTGTAACATATAAGAGTGAACATCTTGCTGAAGAACTTGGCCTTACCAATCTTTACATTAGTTTTAGTGGCTACTGGCCGGAAAGGGATGCCAGCATCAAAACATGCAGTTTCAAGGAGCTTGAAGCACATCCTACAATGCAAAGGCTAAAAGAATCTGGTCACAAGGCAATTGTCCTCGCATCGGTTGGAAATACTGCAAGGGCATTTGCTTATGTTTCAGCACTGACAGGTATGGATGTATATATTGTGGTTCCTGAATTCGGTCTGGACAAACTATGGATTCCCACGGAAGTAACTGATTCCATACATCTCATCACAATGAATAAAGGTAATGACTATACAGATGCCATTAATCTATCCCAGCGGATCGCAGATCTGGAAGGAATAATGCCAGAAGGTGGTGCAAGGAATGTGGCACGAAGGGATGGGATGGCTACTGTGATGCTTGATGCTGCATTTACAATAAACAGAATTCCTGATCACTATTTTCAGGCTGTTGGAAGTGGTACAGGGGCAATTGCTGCCTGGGAAGCATCCATACGTCTTAGAAATGATGGAAGGTTTTCAGATCATATGCCAAAACTGCAGCTGGCCCAGAATCTACCATTTACACCTATGGTCAATGCATGGAACGAGAGGCGCCGTGAAATAATTCCTGAACTGGATATGCCTGATGCAAAATCAAGTATAGAAAAGATCTATGCTGATGTACTGTCAAACCGAACTCCTGCATATTCTGTAACTGGAGGATTGTTTGATTGTCTGACTGAATCAGATGGAATAATGTATGCAATATCCAATTCTGAAGCTAAAAGTGCACAGGATATGTTTGAATCACTTGAAGGAGTTGACATACTTCCTCCATCTGCAGTTGCTGTGGCATCACTGGTAAAGGCAGTAGAAAAGCAGAATGTTAACAGGGATGATGTAATTCTACTAAATATTGCAGGAGGAGGAGAGAAGATACTGAAAAGTGAATTTTCAGTCTCAACAATAAAACCAACTGCCTCTGCAAAGGATTCAGATATTGATCTGGATTTGATCATGGACACTGGCAGCTATAGAGCATGATATTTTCATACAGCCAGGTGAATCTTATGAAGTCCACTGAAGAGATATTTATAGATATAATGCACAGAAGTGGAATTGATATTGTTGCATCTCTTCCATGTGACCGACTTAAAAATTTAATTCCACTTATAGATAATACATTTTATCATGTTCCAATTACCCGGGAAGAAAGCGGGGTGGGCATATGTGCAGGGGCATATATGGCAGGAAGCAGACCAATGGCTGTTATCCAGAGTACAGGCCTGGGTAACATGATCAATGCTCTGGAATCATTAAATATTTCATGCCAGATTCCGCTTCCTATACTTGCCAGCTGGAGAGGTGTCTATAAAGAAAAGATAGAAGCACAGAAACCTCTGGGGGAGCATCTTCCTTCTATCCTTGAAGGTGCAGGAATATCCTATACAATTATTGATAGGATTGAAAATATACACCAGCTGGAAACATGTATAGAAGACTCTTTTAAAAATCATCGTCCTCATGTGATTCTGGTATCTCCAATTGTCTGGGAGGGGTCTATCTGTTCTGCCTGGGCTGAGGAAGGTCAGGTACTTATGAAAGGAAGGTCATGTAATTTTCATTTTCGTGGATGTATAGATGAGGCACAGATGCTGCGCTACGATGCGATAAATACAATTGCACCACATTTTGATGATGAAGTAGTTGTGTGTAATATTGGAATCCCATCAAAAGAGCTATACTCAATAAAGGATCGAGACCTTAATTATTATATGTTTGGTTCAATGGGACTTGCTTCTTCCATAGGTGCAGGAATTGCAATAAAATCAGATCGCAAGGTAGTTGTTCTGGATGGCGACGGAAGCCTTCTGATGAACCCAAATGCCCTTTTTGAAGCTGCATTTCTTAATCCTGCCAATCTTATAATAATTGCTCTGGACAATGGAGCTTATGGTTCAACAGGTTCACAGAAAACACTGACATCAAAAAATCTGGATCTTGAATTTCTTGCCCTAGCATGCGGATTTGAAAATACGATAAAAGTCCATACTCCAGAAGAACTTCTGGCAGCATATCAAAATATGAAAGCTTCCACAAAAATGGGGTTCATACACGTCATACTCAAACCAGGCAATGCAAAAGTTGCAAACATTCCAATAAAACCAGCTGATGTTACACGCCGGTTCATGCGATCACTTAGCAACCGTTAATTTGTTTTTTAGTTCAGCTACATTCTCCCTTGAGCCTACCACTGCAATCATATCCCCGGGTTCCACAATTATTGACGGGTTAATCTGAGTTATGATCCTATCCTTCTTTTTGATGCCTATTACTCTGCAATCAATAGCATATTTATTTTCAATTTCATTTACAGATTTATTTTTTAATGGAGATTGATTGTGTACCTGATGTTTTTCAATTTCTATGCCTTCATAAAGCATGATGTCTTCACTGACATTCTCACATACATGGTCAATACACAATGATGTCATTTTTGAAAGCATCTGACCTGCGATTATCGAAAGTGAAACCACATAATCAGCACCCGCTTTATATATCTTATCAATGGATTTTACAGTATTGGCTCTTGCAATAATGGTTATATCCGGATTCAGGCTTCTGCATATCAATGTGGCAAATATAATATCAATATCGTCATTCAATGTGATTATTATGGTTGATGCGTTCAGCACACCTGCATCCTTTAGAATGGCTTCATCGGCTCCGTTTCCGATTATATATTTGAATTCTACTTTTTCGAAAACATCTGGGTTTCGGTCCACCACTACAAAATAGACGCGGTTATCTTCAAGAATTTTAATTATGTTTGTTCCCACATCCCCATAACCCAGTACTATAAATTTGTCTTTCGAATAATTATTGTTCATATTCAGATTCCTGTACTTGATAACATTCTATTTTGTTTAAACAGTAAGCTTTTGCAGGTTAGATAACTGTTCTGTTGTACCTGTAGCAAGAAATACAGTATTTTCTGTAATAATATCGCTATCTTCCGGATGAAATGAAAAAGTACCGCCTTTAAGCATTCCTACAATATTTGCACCTGTTCTTTTTTGAATATTTGCTACCTTTAAGGTCTTTCCAACCAGTGGACTTTTTGGATATACAGGAAATTCCACAATATTTACCCCATCCAGAAATTCGATAGCACCTGTAAGCCTGTTTACAAAAGGATCGACTGCTCTTTTTCCCATGTAGAGTCCAAGAAGCCTTTTTGGAGAAAGGACTTTATTTGCTCCGGCATATCGAAGATATTTGGTATTTGAAATATCATCAGCCATTGAGATAATTTCCACCTGGCTGATCTTTCGTGCAGTAAGTGCAATATTTGCATTTTCAGAATCTGACTTATTGGCTATTAAAAATCTTGCAGACTGGACTTTTGCACGCTGCAGTGTATCTTCCTCGGCAGGATTACCATATATACATATTATATCATTTTTCATGAGTTCCCGGACTGCTTGTTCGTCATCGTCTATAACAACATATGATACTTTCTGGTCTTTCAGTCCTTCTATAAGGATCTCTACCAGTTTGGTGGAAGCACATATAACGATGTGATGTTTCATATCATCTGGTACATGCGTTGGTAACTTTGTTTTTACAGCTTTTTCTATCCAGGGTATGATAATCTGCGGAAACAATATTCCAAAAACAATTGTTATCCCCGACAATTGAACTAGTATAGAAAATGCTTTACCGGTATCGGAAAGTAGAACGACATCTCCATAACCTACGGTAGTCATGGTGGTCATTACCCAGTAGACTGCAGTTAATAAATTTGCATTTTCTATCTGTCCCTCTGCTACTGTAAGGTGCAAAAATACAAAACTGTATAGTATTATTACAGAAACTATGACTGATGTATACAGTTTTATAGATTTTTTGGGTATAAACCTGGATATTTCCATAAATAAGACACCTTAAACTATATATTTAATCTTTTTATTTTTTAAGTACGTAATTTTTTTGTTTGATCTTTATATTACTATATATTTTAATGTAATTATTATAGCTATACTGAAGAATTATCAAATACAATATTTAAATGATAGGAGGAGTGGACCCGAATGGAGGATGAGATAAAATCAGGGTATCCCCGAAACATTTTAAATGAAATTAAATGGAAGAATCTGGATTTTGATGAGTGCATTGTGGAGTATATCCACAGGGGTATGCCTGAAGATAAAAAGGTTATTTCAGGAGTAGATATTAAGGATATTGGCAGGTCATTTATTACACTCTACTCTGATACAATGATCCCGTATCACAGAATACTCAGGATAAAGTATAAAGGAAATATCCTGTATCTGAAAAAAAGGGCATAAATGAGTATTAGACTTCAGTGAACTACACCACGCTTACGCATGGTGCTTCTTGCTTCATTCTTTTCTCTTTTGAGAACAAGTCCACAAGCTCTTCCCGTAGTTCCTACGGTGCTAAATACCTATTAAGTTCTGCTTATCTAAAGCAAACTTTTTGATATTAATAGCGGCATTAATATCTCTGTCGTGATTGGTTTTACAATCGGGACATTGCCATTTTCTATCTGTAAGTGTTAACTTTCCGTTGTGGTAGCCACAAACATTACAGATTTTTGTACTTGGCTCGAATCTTCCGATACGGAGTATGGTTTTTCCGTACCATTCGGCTTTATATTCGAGTTTTTTTACGAAAGAACTCCATGATGCATCTGCTATACTTTGTGTAAGACAGTGGTTTTTCAACATACCGCTAACGTTCAAAGTTTCCAATGCTACCGCTTGATTCTCGCTTATGAGCTTAGAGGATAACTTATGTTGAAAATCATTTCTTTGGTTGGCAATTTTTTCATAGAGTTTTGCTACTGCTACTTTTGCCCTTTGTCTATTAGCTGAACCTTTTTTCTTTTTGGAAAGTCTTTTCTGCAAAACTTTCATTCTTTTCATCGAGTTTTTAAGATATTTCGGATTATCAATTTTCTCACCAATTGAAGTAATGGCAAAGTCTTTGATTCCAACATCAACACCAACCGTTGTATCAATATTGAATGATTTATTTACAGGATTTTCTTTTTCATCATCGATGAGAATACTAATATAGTATTTTCCAGTAGATGTTCTACTTACTGTTGCTGTTTTCTCTTTACCTTCATATCTACGATGTAGTTTCGCATTTATCCATCCAATCTTAGGTAGTTTAATTTTATTATTTTCAAAATCCACTTTGTAATGTTGAGGAACAGAAAAGGATTGAACTGGATTTTTCCTTGATTTGAACTTAGGAAAACCTTTCTTTTCCCTGAAAAATTTTGTAAATGCATTGTCAAGATTAAGTGTTGCTCCCTGTAATGATTGAGAATTAATATTTTTCAACCAAACATGTTCTATTTTTAATTCAGGTATCATTTTGTTCAATGCAAACCTTGATATAGAATTACCTTCTGCTTCATATGATTTTATCTTATTTTCTAAAGCCCAATTATAGATGAATCTACTAGCACCAATATGTTGTGAAATCATTTCTTCATGATTTTTATTCGGATACAATCTATATTTATAGGCTTTCAACATACACTTTATCTAATGACTTTAACATTATTTATAATTTATGTTAAAAAGATGATGCTTTCTCATTAGTACGCATTCATCTCCTAGCTTACGCAAGGAGTCTTCTGCTAATTAAGATAAATCGTTCCTGAATAAAATCAACTCTTGTTTTCGAAGGAAGGACCAAATGATATGCTTTCAACTGGTTCTGTTATCCTGAATCTACTGTCCAGAATTTTTTCCTTCAGTTCAGATGCAGCCCTTATGGCTCGCAAGCGATCAGATTGTCTAAGAGTAACGGGTATGGTTCTCTGCATATTGTCTATAGTGCAATGAATTGCTCCAAGTTCTGCATTGAATGCGCCACCAGGACAGATCGATACACAGAAACCACAGTTGAAGCACTCGGAAGGCTCATAGGTTGCTGATTTAATTGAATCTCCAGAAGTGACGGCTTTCATGGGGCACTTTTCTTCGATCTTGCATGTAGTACACATTATACATTTTTCAGGTTTATAGGTAACAGCAGGATCAGCATTGTCCCAGACGTCCCCATAAGTGGTTTCGCACAGTTTAATTCTTCCGCCGACGTCTGCTACTTTAAGCGGAGTTTCTTTATCGAGTTTGATTACATTTTCCAGTATTTTTTCATTGATAATAGGGATGGGAACTGCCCATGTGCTGATAATTTCAGGTCCTGAGGGGGTGAGATAACCTCCCATATACTCTCCAGTCATGGGATGGAGGTCTGCAAAGGCTGCAAGATTTGGATTATCCGGGCTGCTGCGGGTGCCGCTTCCAATAACAAACCCTTCAGCACCATTTATAAGAACACGTGTTCCGATTCCAATTGTTTCCAGGTCCGGATCGTTTTTTATCGGATTCATCTCCCCGCAGCCGCAAAAGGTTGCTTCACTGTAGTTACCTTTAAAGTCTGCAGCATGGAATATAGTAGATAATGGTTCAGAAGAAGGATTCACAAAGGCCAGATAATTCTTGAAGGTATGTCTTGTAGCAAAATACTTTGCATATGGTATCTCATTCATATCAGTATAATGCTTAAAGCAATACCCTTCAACAGTCTCGACTTCAACCTCTATGGTCTTACCTTCAACCATTTCTTTGAACAGGTGTCCTCCGCCATAGGAGGAATCATATTTGCTGTAACCGGTACCATAGATTATCAGATCCAGTATTCCAAGTCTTTCATTGGGGCAGGGACCAACATATGCAGGAATCCCGTTTATCCATACACTGGATGCCTTCTTAAATTCATTTGGCTCTGCAACTTTGAATGAGAGAACAATATATGTGCCGCTCATGATTCCACGTGTGGCAGTAGTAACAACATCAACATCATCAAAGCCGATAGTCTCACCATCTCTTACACGCTCACAGACTTCTTCAGAAGTTAAAACCACAGCTTCTCCACGGTTAATTTTGTTTTGAATTTCTAGATAGGTTCTTGTTCTGCTCATAGTTTCATCAGGCCCGGGAATCTGTTTTATTTATGCGTATTTATTGAGAACATTTTACTTGAACCTTTTTAATGTGACACATGAGAGAAGGATGCCAGATTCTGTTTTAATGATTTGAAGCTTTGGCTTTCAGTAAATTAATGGGCCAAAAGATGGAATGTGTATAATAACTTCAATCATTTTCGAAGTTAAGGAATGCTTTATCACCCAATATATCTTATATATTATTATAATGGACAAATATAAAATAAACAAAAAGGATACACAGAATAAACGTACCCTATTTATTTCAATAGCCCTTATCTCATCAATTATATTGTTTTCAGGCTGTCTGGACATCGGAGTAAAGGATAAATTTCCATCCGATGAAATGACTGCCGATATTGAAGTCATATCTGCAAACGGAACCGTTATCCATGTTGATCTTGAAGGCGGATTCTATGGAATTGTAACCGATAAAGGAGATCGGTATTATCCACTCAATATGGATGAAATATATGCTGAAAATGGAATGGATATCACATTTGTTGGTAAGGTTAAAGAGGATACTGTAACAGCTCAAATGTGGGGTACCCCTGTAGAAATAATCTCCATGTCAGAAAGAAGTGAAGCTGATTTTGTCTATGGCTATGGGACAGTTACCTATATTGAACTTGAGGGCGGATTCTATGGAATTATAACAGACGAACAGGATCGATACCTTCCACTGAATCTTGAAGAAAGATATAAAATGGACGGAATGCGTGTCTTTTATGCCGGTGAGCTAAAACATGACATATTCACCATTTACCAGTGGGGCACACCTCTGGAAATCCATTCTATTCTCTGGGCATACTATTCTCCTGACTATAATGTGTCCGTTATCCGTTCTTTAATGGATGCTTTAATAGATGATGAAGCGCAAACATATCATTTAATAGAAGATCGAACTCAAGCAGGGTTTAGCAGTTTTGTTGAAGGATATGACAGTCATGTGACATTTATGTTTATACCAGAGTACCGGGATTCTTCAACATATTATGCCAACTATTCCATTCTGAAAAATGATCTGACAATGGTAAGCTATTCAAATAAAAAATTTGAAAATATCTCATTAGATGATCCGATAACCATCAATGTTCCATGGGAAAAAGGTGACAGGCTGGAATTTATTATTTCTTTAAAGGATTCTGAAGGGACAGAAGTGTATACCGGACATTATAATCTTGCACTTGGAATTTCATCGCTTGTTTGATTAGTTATGTTTCTTCCCCTTATGCATTTTCTTTTCTAAAACAAAGAAACCAATCGTAGCATATCATTTTTTCATCAGTTTCACTAATTCTTTTTTTAGCCATTGAAGATAATTCAGGAGGAGGAATAATTACATCATCTCCAGGTTGCCATCCTTCAGGTGTTTCTATATTCTCGGAATCTGATTTTTGCAATGAAATAAGCAATCTTTTTACTTCATCCATATTTCTGCCACTTGACATGGGGTAATATAGTATTGCTCTGATGCGTCCATTGGGATCTATTATAAATACTGCTCTTATTGTGCTGGTACCAGAATCAAGACTGATTTTGCCACCACTGCGTTCAAAATCTTCCAGCATCTCTTCGGTAGAATAGATTGCATGAGGGTGAATCATACCATATTTTTTAGAAATTTCCATTGAAAGGTCTTCTATAATGGGAAATTTTATTTCAACATTTTTTAAGCCTTTGTATTCTATTTTTTCTTCGATTGTTCTAATCCATGCAATATGAGAATATATACTGTCCACCGAAAGACCCAGCAATTCTGTATTCAATTGTTTGAAATCATCCTGCATTTTTGAAAACTTGATAAACTCAGTGGTACATACAGGTGTAAAATCAGAAGGATGGCTGAAAAATATAACCCAGTTTCCTTTATAATCATCCGGAAAATGAATGTTTCCTGTAGTTGTCTTTGCTTTAAATTCCGGTGCAAAATCCCCAATAAGAGGCATTCTATATATTTTTTGTTCATCTTCTCCCATGAGTTGAATCCCCAAGTTATATTATGTCAGTTGCATAGCCATATTTTTTGCAGACATATATGCATTGATTTTATTTTGTTTATACATTTATAGATGTAGCAGATATATATACAACTACCCTGCATATTTATTATTAATCTAAAACTGGCTTTGCTTCTGTATGCAAATAAAATTTTTGCTGAGCTGGAAAAAGATAAGACAATTTGGAAGTTAATGATAATGGAATCCAGTAAATCGTCAACATTAGGGATAATATTATGTAAGATATTTGAAGATGAACTTGTACATCTGATTAAAAACGGGCCATCTCCGGATGAAGTGGTGGTGATTGAGAACGATGATTCTGCAGGGTTCATTAACAAATTAAAGGAAGAAGGTATTGTTTATGCTGCAATAGATGCTTCTGATGTAAGTGATTATCTGGAAAAAAATTCTGGAAATGGTTTTGTTCTGGTAGTTAATATACTTGAACTTGCTCTGCATGCATATCCTGATGACCTTAAGGAGACTGTTTATTCTACCATAGAAAATATGGCAGGGTATTGTAATGGAATATTTTTGTTGTATGGTCTTTGTGGAAATGTTCTTGTAAATGTTGAGGAAGATTTTGAGTCCTGCGATTATCCGGTAAAAATTCTCAGAGATAATGATGGAGTTATTGTAGACGATTGTATTGGGGCAACTCTTGGTGGAAGAAAAGAATATTTAAGGACCCTTAAAAACTGTCGGGGATCTGGAACTTTTTTCCTGACTCCCATGTGGGCTGCAAATTGGAGAGAATTGGCCAGGTCGGCTGGTATGTGCCAGGATCCCTATGATGATGCAACATCTAAATTTGTTTTTGAACAGGTCGGCTACAACACTGTAGGTAAAATCAATACTGGCCTGAACTATGAGAAAGATTTTGATAAAAAAGTTGAAGAATTTGCATCCATTTTTGAATTTAAAATTGTTGAAATGAATGGCAGCCCTGAATTGTTTGAAGAGTGCTATAAAGAAATGCTGGAACTTCTTAATATGGAAACCTGACGGTTCTTTAATCTTTTTTTTGAAAAAATTTTATAATTCAACTTTTAGAGCAGGAGTTTCCTTGCGTAAGGTAGGAGTAGTTGAATAAGATGATATTGTATGGAAAGCACATTAAAAATTAATGTTATAATTGTTTTAGATAGAAGTGTTTCAACATTCTGGCAATTCCAAAAGCAACTACTCCAATCAGTACTGCGATCAGGATGACCATGAAAGCATTTCCCTGCTCAGCAAACCTCATCATCAAAGCAAAAAGAAGTGCAGTGATCATGATTGCAATAATTGCATAAATATACAGACTCTTATCGATCTTTTCTTCATCTTCCATATTACATTCTCACTGAATTCTAAAATCACATTTCATTTTCGCAGCATTGATTTCATTGATGTCCTGTTGAGTAACACGTTTTAATTAAAAGCGGAACGAAAAAATATTTTCTGGGTCACTTCAAAATCCAAGCCTATCCATCTCTTCAAGAATAACAATACTAAAATCAGTAAAGTACTGTACACCACTTGTCCAGGTAGCTATCATCATGGCATCCTCAATTTCCTCGCGTGTGGCACCAAATTTCTTTAATCTTTCAAGGATCTTGGTTGCACTTTCAGCATTGTTTTTGGAACATGCTATTGAAAATGAGATGAGGTGCTTTTCTTTCATTTGCAGCCCATTTTCTCTTTCTGACCATATGGCTTTATACAGTTCAGATATTCCTGCTGCAAAATCATCATCTACCCTCTGGGCATACCTGACAGCTCTGGGCATAAATCCCTTTACCTCTTTTACTCCTTCTGTATTTTCAGTCATAACTATCACCTGATCATTTTGTCAGTACACAATATAAGATTTTCTATGAGTTATGGGTTATACATTCGATTTTCATTGTCATTTATTCAATGTAATTAAAAAAATTTAACTGGTGGTAACAAAATGTATATATAGTATATTGTACCTATTTGAGATGGGAGTTGGTAACAGTATATACAATAGTATTTGTTACATTAATCTCAAGTATATAATCTAATTTAAAGAGTAGGGGTATTCAAATGAAAGCGTTAAAAAATTGTCCAAAATGCAGCACTGAGTTAAAAACCGTGGAGAGTGGTGGAATTCAGGTTTGCAATGTATGCAGGTACTGGACCAAACATGGTACTGCAAGAATTGATTCGATAATGATTTTTGCCTGAGGTGATAAATAATGAAACAAATCAATCAGGTTTGTAATGCATGCAAATCTCATCTGAAAAAGCAGGTCATTGGTCAAAACGTCTTTGTTTACTGCAATAGATGTGGCAGGTTATCATCTCTTTGATAATTAATTTCCATTATCTACTATATTTTCAATCTCTTTTTTTACTTTTTGATGTCAGTCCAGAAGGCATTTTTTTTGAATATTATCCATTGAACTTACCAAGTTTATGGCAAAGGTCTTCTATACCTTCAAGTAATTGAGATTGGGAAATGCCCATCATTGCTGCAAGATACATTGCACCTCCGGCGCCAACACCTTCTTTCACATCTCCTGCTTCATATCTTCGAAGCCCTGGAAGTCTTGAGCTGGTGAATCCCGGATCTGCATAATACATTTCAATTCCAATATCATCGATAAGCTTCTTAAAACTTGCAGAACAATCGTTTACAATGAACTTTGTTGTTGCAATTGAAATGTTGTCTTTGAGAAGTCCTTTATGTTTGAGTACTGCTGCAACCGCTGCCATCTGAGTCCCCCCGGTAAGGATAACCTGGCAATTTTGTATCCCTGCTGCAATTCCTGCAACAGCAGGCATCATTGGATCTCCAAGGTACTTGATTGCTTTCATTGGCTCATCTCTAAGGCTTCCAAAGCTGACTCCAGAAGCCTGCATTCCTTCCTTTACGATCCTGTTCTTTAGTCCAAGAGGGTTATGTTCACAACTGCTGCTAACATTTCCATCATATCCCAGAGCACATAGAACACCTTTTGCGGTAGTGGTACCTCCAGGTATGCTTTCCCCGATCACAAAAAGATCACTTTTACTGGAGATTTTTTGTCCAAATTCGAAAGCCCTATCAAATATTTTTTCCGGATCATGTACTGCAACGTTTTTTCTTATATCCTGTCCAGCTTTAGCTTTCATATCTACAAGTTCGACATCCGGCAATATTTTCAACCCCGAGTTTATAAATATATGGGGTATACTGGCCAGCTCAAGTGCTACCCGTGTAATTACTGCCGGGGTAGGAGTTCCAAATGGTGGTGTCATTGGAATTATATCAAAACTGGTAACTGATCCTTTTTCAACAAGCTCAGCATCTCCTGCTGGAGTATAATCAGTCATTTCAGGTGATTCGCCAGCTCCTGACAGATTAGGTATGTATGCAGTTTCTGTATTTGAGAGCACACACAAAAAAATAGGCTCTTTTGAAGAATGATTGCATCCCGGTATTATCCAGTCCATAAAAATCTCCTTTGTTGTGTTTATTGGCTATTTTTAATAGTATAACAATATAGCTGTCAATTTTGATAAAATGGCATTGAAATTAATCTAATCATCCAGATATCTTTTCAATATGTTTTTGACATGTAAACAAGGGTTTGGGTTTGTGACCCACATATCGGGCATTTTGCCCCATTGCTGCATTTTGGAGAATGTGGAACTCCAAGGATTCCTGCTCCTGTTTGATCTTCAAGTTCAAGACCACACTTATTGTCTCCACACCATGGTACAATTGCAATGCCTCTGGTTATGTGACTGCAAATATCTTCTATATTTTCACATTTAAAAATATGGTTTTCAAGCTTTTCATTTGCAGTACTGTAAAGGTTCTCATGTATCTCCCTAAGCAAAGATTCAATATCTCTCTCAAGGTTAGATAACTGAATATTTTTCTTTTCACCAGTATCTCTTCTAACTGACATTACGGCTTTTTGTTTAATATCACGGGGCCCGATTTCAATCCTGAGAGGTACACCCTTCATTTCCCATTTATAATATTTAGCCCCTGGTCTTTTGTCACTGTCGTCAATTTGAACCCTCATTCCTACAGATTCCAATCGACTTTTTACATCTTTACAGGTCTGAAGCACTTCTTCCGGATTTTTAAATATAATGGGTATTATTATGACCTGAAGCGGTGCTATCTCAGGAGGTAATATAAGCCCTTTATCGTCGCCATGAATTGAAATAAGTGCAGCTATAGAGCGCTCTGATATTCCATAACATGTCTGATGCGCATAGACCTGTTCTCCATCCAATGCCTCATACTTTATATCAAAGGTCTTTGCAAAATTATCTGCCAGATGATGAGCAGTACCTACCTGAAGGGTCCTGCCATCCGGCATTAAAGCGTCTACTGCGATAGTATAGTCTGCTCCTGGAAATTTGTCCCAGTCTGGTCTTCGGGATGCCAGTACAGGGATTGCAAGTCTTCTGTAGAACTCTTTATACAGTCGGATTGCTTCTTCGGTCTGTTCAGCAGCATCTTCCCAGGTGGCATGGACGGTATGCGCTTCTTTGAATGAAGTGATCTCTCTGAGACGTATAAGGGGTCTGGTATGTTTTGTTTCATATCTGAAAGTATTAACAATCTGGTAAATTTTCATTGGGAGGTCTGCATGTGAACGTACCCATATTCTGTACATTGGATAAATGGCAGTTTCACTTGTAGGACGCAGTGCCAGATTTACTTCAAGCGGGCTGGTTCCCCCGTTTGTGACCCAGTAGACTTCATCTTCAAATCCCTTTATGTGTTCTGCTTCCTTCATGAACTCATTTTCTGGAATCAGCAATGGAAATAGTGCTTCCTGATGTTCTCTGTCAAGCAATTCCCTCATTATATTATAGACCCTTTTTCTGATGGAGAAACCAAAAGGGAACCAGACATAAAGCCCTTTTACGGGGTAGCGTACATCCATTATCTCTGCTACGCTCAGTATCTCATTGTACCATTCACTGAATTTTTTTTTTCAGGAAGAGATTTTTCTTTTTCTGCTTCTCCCATACTGCCACCATTATCTATTTAAAATATGTTCTAATCGTTCTTAATTGAAGCATCATGTACTGTGTGCTTGTTAAATTTTTGATCTGGACCTCTGACGCCCTCTTAAGATAAAGTGCACTGATCATCAATGCTTCATCTTACCTTTTGGAAATAATTTCTGAAGAATTTGCATCATATATAAACATACCTGTACTTAGATGCTTGGACTCTTCTTCACTGAGATGCCTGGAGGTCGCTTTATCTGAAATAATAGCACTATTACCAAGGGGATCATCGATTATCAGTGTAAGTTTTCTTTTTCCCTCAATGGTATCTTCCAGGCACTTTTTTATATGACGGCCTTTTGAAGATTTTGCTTCATCATCTTCAAACCACCTTATTGCACTTTCAACTGCTTCTTTTGCCCTTAACAGTACTCCTTCGACGTTTGTTACATAAGCTTCCGAAGCAGATCCGGGTTCCACATCTATACCCAGTTCAGGTATTCGGATGGTTCCTGAAATTGACCGTACAACCCTTGCATTAAGATCATTGATATTATCAATATTTATTTCATAACGCATTGGTTCTTTTTGAGTTAGGATCATTGTGTCTGCAAATCTAAAACCGCATGTACACCTGGCAGATACATACATTACCTCGCCAAAATAGGGGATGTTGTCTCCTTGCCAGTGTGCAGTAAGCTCCTTTTTGCAGAGAGGACAATTGATCTCTGTATCAAACCCCTCAGATGTATTGCATTTAGAAAGATTTTCAGTGTTCAATATTTTGCACCAACGATCTTTGATCTATCTATTTTGATTCCTGTTGGAGTTACCAGAACCTGATCATCTCTAAGTCCTGCGATATCTCCGTTCACATCTGATACTACTTCTTTCAAATCCTTAAGTGCCCGGTCAAGAAGAAGTTTGTCACCTTTGATGTTGGATATATCAATCATCAAAATATTTCCCTCATATATTTCTTTTTTTAGAGATGGCATATCTCCGAGATTGGTAAGTTCCGCGACCCGTATATAGGTCTCTGCAGGCTCATCATCCATTACTTCTTCGTATTTGCTCAGGTCAAGTTCTGTAAAATCCTCTGAACTGGTTGCATTTTTTGAACTGCTGCCGAATAATTTGTTCATGAAATTGGTCATTATCTGCACCTTTTTATAATTTTTACTGAAATCTCATTCTATATATTTGCCCTTATAAAGCTTATGATCTAATTCTTCAGCATTGTATATTTGCGTAAAGTGGTATTTTTCTATACTTAATACTATTGCTGGCCGGTTGTATTGCGTGATCTTAATGGATCAGGCATTGATGTTCCATAGATCATCACCTACATAGTGAATTGTTTTTATTGCCTTTCCAGACCCTGCTCTCATGGATGACCCTGGTATTAGTGCATATCCAATTGCAAGTGGCTTCCTGTGGGATTCTTCTTTGATAATCACATAATCACCCTCACCTATGTTTTCATCAGCATTAACAATACCAGGGCACATAACATCTGCACCATTTATAATATGTGGGATTGCACCTTTATCAACGATAACCGTGTGTGTATCCAAACCTATTTCAAGTACGCCTCTTACAGTGGGATAGAATTTATTGCCTCTTTTAAAAAAAACGGGCTGTCATCTATAAGAATCAGCTCGGTATCATTGAAGGACGCAGTTTCAAATTTTTGGTCTTTAATACCTTCAATTTTTTCTCCAAATAGAGACCTGAATTCTTCTAGAATTTTATTTTTTGTTGATTTGCGAACCTGCACTCTGGATTTCAGCTTCAAATAACCACCTTTAGACTATATCTAAATCTAATCACTTAGACAATTATGTTACTAACCTCATTAAAGGTTTGCAAGTATATCTTTTTTGGTAACATTTTAGAAACTGATAAATATGATCTGGTTTGCAATAAACAAAAATGATTTAAACAAATTATAGTATTAGGAATACTATTAATTTTATTCATGGAGATTACCGGTAATGATACAAGAGGTCACTGATAAATACGATGCAAATGGGATTGAAGAGAAGGTTCATAAACTGTGGGATGAGAACGATACTTACTCCAAGGTGCGTGAGCACAGAACCGGGGGAAAAAATTATTTTTTGTAGACGGACCTCCCTATACTACCGGAAATATCCATCTTGGAACTGCCTGGAACAAGATTATCAAAGACTCCATTTTGCGCTATTACTCAATGAATAATCGTCATATACTTGACCGTGCAGGATGGGATATGCATGGCCTTCCAATTGAGGTCAAAGTAGAAGGCGTCCTTGGATTCAAATCTAAAAAAGATATTGAATCCTATGGAGTAGGCAATTTCATAGAAAAGTGCAAGGAATTTGCACTAAAGCAGAAAGAGGACATGACCGGACAATTCCTCACACTTGGAACATGGCTTAACTGGAAGGATCCTTATATGACCCTTCGTGATGAATACATTGAGGCTGCATGGTGGACACTAAAACAGGCTCATAAGAATGACCTCCTAGATAGGGGTGAGAGAGTGGTTAATTGGTGTCCAAGATGTGAAACTGCTATAGCGGACTCAGAAGTAGAATACGAGAATAAAACGGATCCTTCTGTTTATATCAAATTCAGTTTAAAAGGGGAAAAGGATACTTATGTTGTTATCTGGACCACAACTCCGTGGACAATTCCTTCAAATATTGCTGTGGCTGTACATCCTTCATTTGAATATTCTAAGGTACTTGCAACCTCTTCTGATGGGAAAAAGGAAGTGCTTATTATTGCATCCCAGCTGGTGGAGGATGTGCTCAGAAAAGGCAGATATGCTGATTATGAAGTAATTGAGACCATGCTTGGTGAAGATCTCATCAGGACTGCCTATAAACACCCCCTTGAAGATATTGTTCCAAAACAGGCTGAATTTGAACATAATATCTATCTGGCAGATTTTGTAACTGCTGAAAACACCGGTTGTGTCCATATAGCTCCAGGACATGGAATTGATGACTTTGATGTGGGTGTCAAGAACAATCTTCCAATATTCTGTCCTGTAGGTCCTGATGGCACCTATACAAAAGAAGCAGGTAAGTATGCAGGTCTCAATGTTAAAGATGCAAATCATTCTATACTGGAAGATCTTGAGGAGCGCAGATCCCTTCTTGCAGAAGAATCTATAACTCACCGATATGGTCACTGCTGGAGATGCAAGACCCCTATAATTTATCTTGCTACTGTACAGTGGTTCCTTAAGATCTCTGAGATCAAGGATGATATGCTCTCTGAGATCAAAAAAGTAGAATGGACTCCCGAATGGGCAGGTTCTGCACGATTCAGGGACTGGATAGAAGGTGCTCGTGACTGGTGCATATCCAGACAGAGATATTGGGGAATACCTATTCCTGTATGGAAATGTAAAAACTGTGATTCCATAGAAGTAATTGGGACCAAAGAAGAGCTTCTATCCAGAGCACAGATTGAAGAAGATGTAGAACTTCATCGTCCTTATGTAGATGAGATAATGATCGACTGTGTTTGTGGAGGCCAGATGAAAAGGGTTGAAGACGTTTTTGATGTCTGGTTTGACTCAGCTGTAGCATCCTGGGCAACCCTGAAGTATCCAAAGGAGCAGGAGGAGTTCAGCAAATGGTGGCCGGCAGACTTTATTACTGAAGGTCATGACCAGACAAGAGGTTGGTTCTATTCCCAGCTTGGAGCAAGTATGGTAGCATTTGGAAGAACTCCTTACAAAAGCGTACTTATGCATGGATTTACACTGGACAAGAATGGTAAAAAGATGTCAAAGAGCCTTGGTAATGTAGTTGAACCCATGGAAGTAATTGAAAAATATGGGGCAGATACATTAAGGTCGTATGTACTTTCTACCAGTGCTCCATGGGAAGACCTTAAATTCAACTGGGAAGGTGTTGCAAATGTTAATAGAATGCTAAACATTTTGTGGAATGTATATCGCTTCCCTCTTCCATATATGGTTCTTGATAACTTTGATCCTTTAGAGACTCCCTTTGAAAATATCCAGGAGCATCTGAGAATGGAAGACAAGTGGGTTCTCTCCAGAATGAACACTGTGATTGCCGAAGTTAATCAAGCTATGGACCAGTATCTACTGCACAGGGCAGTGCGCACAATAAACGAATTTGTGATAGAGGACATATCCAGATGGTATATTCAGCTTATAAGGCCAAGAACATGGACTGAAGCCGATGATCCTGACAAACTGGCAGTTTATCGTGTTCTTTATGATGTGTTTGTTACTTTATCAAAACTGATTGCACCTTTTATGCCACATCTGGCAGAAGAGATGCATCAGAACCTTCAGAAAAATGTATCTCCGGATGCACTTTCTTCAGTCCATATGTGTGACTGGCCCCAGATTGATGAGAGTCTAAAGGATGATGACCTGGAAAATCAAATGAGGATCATAAGATCGATTGTAGAAGCATCATCAAATGCGCGTCAGAAGGCTGGCAGAAAATTGCGCTGGCCGGTTAAACGTATTGTGATCTCTCCTACCAGTGAAGATGTGCAGAAGGCAGTAAATAATCTAAGCAGTGTCCTCATGGATCAGTCCAATGCAAAAGACGTTGAAATAACAGGTGTCAGAGAATCATGGGATGAACTTGGTCTCGAGGCTGTTCCAGAAGCGAGTAATATCGGACCTGTGTTTAAGGGTGAAGCTGGTAAGATTATCACTGGTATAAAATCTGCAGATGCATCAGCAATGAAAGTATCATTTACCCGCCATGGAAACTTTGATCTTCAGTTGCCTGATGGCAATATCGTCACAATCAATGAAAATATGGTGAATTTCCAGGAAACTCTGCCTGAAATGGTTGAAAGTGCCAGGTTCAATGAAGGCACAGTATATGTTGATGCATCGCTGACCCGGGAAATTGAATCCGAAGGCTTTTCAAGAGAAGTGATCAGAAGAGTCCAGGACATGCGAAAAGATATGCAGCTTGCAGTAGATGAGCATATAAAGGTCTTTATCAGGATAGATGATGAGCGGGTATTGGATCTTGTACTTGACCTTGAAGATTTCATTGCAAAAGAAGTGCGTGCAAACCTGCTTGTAATAGGTTCTGACATAGATCCAGAAGGTAATCTTGTGAAGGAATGGGAAGTTGAGGAAGTCCCGATGAATATTGGAGTGTCTCCAGTAACTGAATAATTCATTATTTTCATTAGACTAATGTTAGGTTTGTTTGACAGGTAAGGAAATGCACAGAAATTGGATGTATTATTGAATGGATTTTGATGAATGGAAGCCAATATACTTTCAAATACTGGATGATTTTGGGTTCAGCATTGAACGTGATAGATTGGCTGCCTCTATACTTTCAGGGCTCCTTGAGGAACATAAGGACCGTGCTCTTGGCAGTCCTGAAGAACTGGGGTCTATGATAAAGGACATGGATGTGCTGGTATGTGGCAATGCACCATGCCTGACTGATGACATTAGAACTCATGATGTGGAAAAATATACTGTTATTGCAGCAGATGGGGCTACTGAAAGGCTACTGGATCATGGAATTGTGCCACACATCATTGTAACCGATCTTGATGGTAATGTGCAAAAAGAGATCGATGCCTGCAGAAGGGGAGCTATTGTGGTTATACATGCCCATGGAGATAATATAGAAGCGGTGAAAAGATATTTGTCCAGTTTTTCGAAAATTATTGGTACCATCCAGGCAGAACCACTAAAGAATGTGTATAATTTTGGTGGATTTACAGATGGGGACAGATGTGTTTTTCTGGCACATGAATTCGGTGCACTGAACATAACACTGGCTGGATTTGATTTTGATGATCCTGATGTATCTTTGATGAAGAAAAAGAAATTAAAATGGGCAAAAGAGCTAATAGGAATCATTCTAGATAAATGATTATTAGGTTTCTGAACTTTATCAGAAATTATATATTTTATTTAAAGTAATTAAAAGATGAGGATTTAATGCAGACACTGGTTATATGTATAGACAGGGATAATGATATTGGTGAAAAGGCAGGCATCAAAACTCCTGTGATTGGAAGGGAGAATAACATAGAAGCTGCTGTAAAGCTGGCAACTGTTGATCCTGAAGATTCTGATACCAATACGATATTTGGTGGGATCAAGGTACTTGATGATCTTCGTAAAAGGGGTGTTGATGCTGAAATAGTTTCACTTGCCGGAGATAAAAATGTAGGTGTAATCTCAGATCAGAATATATCTCGCCAGCTTGATGAATTGCTTCTGGAATTTGATGTAAAAAGTTCAATCTTTATTTCAGATGGAGCAGAAGATGAAACACTGGTTCCTATTGTTCAGTCACGTGTGAAAATAGATTCCGTGCAACGTATTGTTGTGATGCAGAGTGCCAATCTTGAGAGCACATATTACATTCTAAAACATGCATTCAGTGACCCCAAGATATCTCAGACATTTTTTGTACCTATAGGCCTTGCTGCTATAATTTATTCATTGTCACTTCTGGCTAATTATCCAGAAGGAGCTATAGTTGGTATTCTGATAGCTGTGGGTATATATATGCTTTATAGAGGATTCATGCTTGATGATAAACTGGCTCTGTTTTTTGATCAGATGAAATCATCAATACATTCTGGAAAAATCACATTTATTACGTATCTCTCTGCTGTTCTGGTTGGGATTATTGCCACCGTACAGGGAGTTGTTAGCGTTTGGGCGTATTATGTTGAGGGTGGTATATGGTATTATGGAACCTTAACACTATTTACCTTATTTATTAATTCATCTGTAATATGGTATGTACTGGCAGGTCTTGTAGCAAATACCGGAAAAGTTATAGATAGATATGTCAATGGACTTCCTGTTAAAAAATCAGTGTCTCATGCCTTTTTTATAACTTCGGTTGGATCATTGCTCTGGGGTGCAAGCATGTACCTGTTATCGATTACACTGGATGGTGAGTTTGTAATAACTCCAGAATCCGGAATTCAGTATTTTGTGTATTCAATAATCCTTGCTTTTATTTTATCTCTTATTGGTATTAAGATATCACTGGATACTATAAGAAAAAACAGGATGTTTGAATGAGAGGAGTAAAACGGTAGCTGAACATAATGTGATATGATGGATATTGAAGAAATTGATGCTATAGATGCAGTTATTATTGGTGGTGTAGGCTTTACGAATTTTAGCGGATCTACAGATATAGCTGAAAATATTCATCTAAGAGAAATTGAGACTCCTTATGGGACAGCAGCAGCTTACCTTTTTCATCTAGATAATAAGTATGTAGCACTCATACCCAGACATTATGGAAAAAAACATATTCCACCTCATAAAATTAACTATCGTGCAAATATATGGGCAGTAAAGGAACTTGGTTGCAAACGTATTATCTCAACTAATTCTGTGGGGAGTATGAAAGACCATAAGCCTGGAAGCTTTGTTATTGTGAACGATTTTATTGACTTTACCAGGAATAGGGCCTGTACATTCTATGAAGAAGAAACTGTACATCTGGATATGACCTATCCTTACTGTGATGAATTGATAAAAGCGATTGAAAAAAGCTGTCAGGATCTGGATATAGAATATACTGAAGGTATATATGTATGCACCGAGGGGCCAAGGTTTGAAACCAGAGCAGAAGTATCAATGTTGAAGCAATTTGGTGATGTTGTGGGCATGACTGGCGTACCCGAAGTAATTCTTGCAAAAGAACTCAATCTTTGTTATGCATCAATATGTACTGTTACAAATTATGCATCTGGTATTGGAGAACACAAACTCACAGTTGACGAGGTTCTGGAATATCTTGATAAAAGCAAACATGAGCTTTACAATATTCTGATACAAACATTATCCCATCTTCCTGAAGAACGTCACTGCAATTGTAAAATGTCGATGGACGGTGCCCATATTTAGTGTAGGGCACATAATATTTTTTTGATACCCCTCAGGCAATATCCCTCGATGTATCGATCTGGATACCTTCACGTATGTTAAACTTGATTATGTCGGTACCCGGGATCATACCCCGGATTTTTGGGATTACAAGTTTACTTGTTATTTTATCAGTGGTGCGTTCAATAGATATATCAAATATAACGTCTGAAGCATGGAGTATATCATTTTCCATGTTTTCGGGGTGACTCCCTTTCAGGCCCAGCAGATAGGTCAGGCAGTTGTTATCTTTGGTAATTTCATAGAGAACGTTTATCAGTTTTCTTATCAAACCCCTGTTGACACTCAGGTTTAAAAAGAATGAAAAATTGTCAATAATAATATTTATCTCTTCATTTGATGAATCCGCAATAATATTTTTCAGGCTGTATTCTACAAACTGAATAATATTTGTGTCGACATACTCATTTCCTATCGTATCTGCCATTTCTCCACCGGGTGTGAAATAGTATTCCTTGTATACATCTATGAAAGTTATATTCTCTGTATCAAAATCGAGGTTTGTTATATCCCGATGAACATGTTCTTTGCGCCGCCCTGTAGTGAAATAATATGTTTTGCGGGCTTGAGTAAATTGATATAGAAAAACCTCTGCCATAGAACAGGGGTCTGCAGAGAAGTATATAAGTGACTTTTCAGGTATTCCGCCTCCGATACTTCTGTCAAGTGCTGAAATTCCTGTGGGCAGCAGTACAAACCTGGGACTATCATCGTAATTTGTTGAAATCCCATTTTGTTGTGATATGTGTTCAAGATAAGTCATAATATCAATTACTTTACAATATCTGGAGATATGTTAATAAAGGTTTGGCTCTTAGCACAGAAATCGGACTAATGTTTTTATAACCAGTGCTTTTGTTCCACTCAAATGGAGTAATCCTTCCAGATCTTAAATATGGGAATATTACTTATATTGTATCATATATTGTAGTCACATAAATGACTTTATGGACACTTTTGACTTCTGATAAATCCAAAATAGTGGTTTTGCCTGTTAAAGATAAGAAAAATCTTCCAATATTTGTAGGAGAACTTACTTTAAGCAATACTAAAGCCGGACCCAGGCCACATAGATTCAGAGTTACCAGAAATGGACAGGGTGAGCTACTTCCGCCAGAAGAACTGCTGAATCTTTTAAAAATTTCTGACCGGATCATGATATCTCAGATATGTGAGGATACAATCAGACTACAGATAGAAAAAATGTTAAAGGATTTCCAGCTAAGTGCAGATATTGTAAATGTCTGCAGATTTTGTTTGCTAAAAAACAAATTTAATTTTGTTAACAAAAAATCGATCAAATACCATAAGGAACTTATCTGCCAGGATTGTGCAAAAGAAGAACTCCATAGGTTTTTAGAAAATTCGAGATGCAACTATGGAGAAGAGACCATCACATATCTGGAAGAGCTGTTATTAAAGACCAGAGATCTGGACCGTACAATGGGTATCCTCAATCCTGATGAACTTGATTCCAGATTCACGCACTTTGACACCATTCAATCAGCAAAACCAGAATCTCAGATTAAGTTCAAAGATTTACCACTATCAAAATCTCTTCGCAACCTATACTCGAGAAAATCTGAAGATCTTCTTCCGGTCCAGTCTTTGGCTGTTGAAATGGGCCTTTTTGATGGGGTAAATCTACTGGTTACATCAGTAACCGCTACAGGAAAAACATTGATAGGTGAAATGGCTGGGGTGGATAATGCATTAAAATCCAGAGGAAAAATGCTGTATCTTGTTCCACTTGTTGCCCTTGCAAATCAGAAATATGACCAGTTTTCAAAAAAATATGCAGAACTGGGTTTAAAAACATCAATACGTGTCGGAAGTACGCGTATAAGATCTTCAAAAAAAGCTAATATGCGAACCACTCTCAAATCTGACCTGATTGTTGGAACCTATGAAGGGATTGATTATCTGCTAAGAAGTGGTAAAGCTGATCTACTAGGACAGATCGGTACTGTTGTTATCGATGAAGTACATATGATTGAGGACCAGGAGAGAGGTCATAGGATAGATGGGCTGATTTCAAGACTAAAATATATATCTCCTGACTCCCAGTTTATTTATTTATCTGCAACTGTTGCAGACCCTGCGCTTCTTGGAAAAAAACTCAACTGTGAAATTGTTGAGTATGAATACCGTCCGGTTCCCATTGAAAGACACCTTGTCTACTGTCAGGAGCATCAAAAAAACAAACTGATGGCAAAGCTTGTAAAAGAGGAATATTCTCAAAGATCTTCAAAAGGACATCTTGGACAGACAATCATATTTACCAATTCAAGAAAGAACTGTCAGAAGATATCAAAAGCTCTTCCAATATCTTCTTCTCCCTACCATGCAGGAATGGTTCAGTATGAGAGAAAAAAGGTCGAAGAGCGCTTTCAAAATGGTAAACTTCCTGTAGTGGTTACTACTGCTGCACTGGCTGCAGGAGTTGATTTTCCTGCATCTCAGGTTATTTTCGAATCTCTTGCAATGGGGATAGAATGGATATCAATTCAGGAGTTTATGCAGATGCTTGGCAGAGCCGGGAGGCCGGATTACCATGACCGGGGCAAGGTTGTTTTACTGGCGACGCCGGAGAAAAGATATTCTTCCAATAAGAGCGAAACTGAAGATGAGGTTGCCATTAAACTTCTTAAAGGTGAGATGCAACATATCGATATTGAGTATGATGAAGAAGGTCAGATGGAGGAAATCCTGGCATCTGCTGCGGTAACGGATTCCAAAAAGGATCTTGCCAAGATTCAGCGTTCAATGGTTGGAGGCTACGAAATAGATTTTCATGTCAGAAAATTAATGAAATATGGCTTTCTGAATCAGAAGGGCGACAGGCTTACAATTACTCGAATTGGAGTGATCGCAGCACAGCATTTTCTATCAGTATCAAAATGTATACTTATAAGAGACGCAGTTCTTGAGGAGCGTGAACCCATTGAGATAGTAACCAATCTGGAATTATTTGATGCTGCCCACTTCAAGTCGGCTGCTCAGATATCTAAAGCCCTTAATATCAATCTTCCATCAAGGGTTTTCCAGGGCGCCTCACTTGATATCATTTTTGAAGGGGAGAGTATTTCCCGCCTTGAAGTAACTTTACAGGATCAGTTATTTGAGTTTGCAACTGACTTTTTTACATGTGGATGTAAGGAATCTCCCTACTGTGGCTGTCCTGAACGTAAATTCTCATGTAAGATTCTTGAACTTCGTGAGGAAGGTCTATCCCCAGGTGCCATAATTGATATTTTTGAAGATATGTATGGTATAACAGCATATACCAGTGATATTTTTGATTATCTGGAACAAGCTGTTCGGAATTTGGATGCAGTGGCTATGATGGCAAAAGCATATTCAAAGCATGATGTTTACGAGAAAGCAAATAGCCTTAGAAGGAGAATTGAAGGATAGCTGTGATGTCAACAATTGTTTCTTGATATTTTAATTGGATGATATCAAAACTTATTAAAATGATGCCATCCTTTATGCAGTTACCTCAGGTGGGGATATAAGATGGATGATAAGGCTGAAAAAAATAAAGGTGCAAAAGATAAAAGAAAGGTCACAATAGAAATTCATAAATCTGAAGATTTCAGACAGATCTATGCAATCGGTGCACTTGGAGGTCACAGTCCATATGATTTCAGGATAAGCTTTTATAACGACTCACCTCAAAGGTTCGGGCCGCAAAATAATACACATGTTATGAAAAGGCAAATTGAAACTGAATTAATACTGTCTCCTCTTGCCGCTCTTGAACTGTCCAGATGGCTCAATCAGCATCTTCAGGAATATGAAAAAAAATTTGGTCCTATCACAAGACCCCGAACAAAAGCACCAGATCCTAAATCGACAGATAACAGTTCAAATATACAGGGATATACCTGAATGGATCTCGTATATCTCATATGATACTGCTTAACAGTTAATGATATATAATATAAATACTCATTATAGTACTCTTAAAATTCAATTAATTACTTATCAAATCTATATATTCAAATAAAATATACTGGCAACAATATATTGATAACGATTGTGCCCTTTTTAGTAAATATAGATACAATTGAAACTGCAACTGAAATGAAAAATAATTTAAGTGAGGATACAACATTGTTCCCGAATAAGAAAGTTCAGAAATTGATTGGTTCAAAGATTCAGGTGGAAATGAAGGGGGACCTTCATATACTTGAAGGAGTCTTAAAGAGCGCTGATGACTACCTCAATCTCCATCTTGTAGATACTGTTGAAATATCCGATGGGGAGAGATTACGATCTCTTGGCTCAGTGGTTCTGCGGGGAAACAATATCATATTGGTCACACCAATTGAATAAAATATGTATATGCAGGGATATATACAAAAAGGTTTATTCGGAAAGTTACTATGGATGCTGAAGAAATCGCATTGAATATTATTCGTAAACACAGGGAAGGTATTTTTCAGAATAAGCTCTGGAAAGAAATGGACATAGATAGTAGAAAATGTTCCCGAATAGTGGCCAAACTGCTGGAAGAGGACCTGATCACTAGAGAATCAGGTGTCTCCAATGGGTCACGTACCTATCTTCTAAAAGCATCTGATGAATCTAAGCCCTCCTGTGATCTACTTCTCGCGGTAGACGAATTTTCACCGTGTGCAGGATGCAGGGATGCATGTCATCCAGAAACATGTCTAAAATTAACAGAATGGATTTCAAGTATTATAAAAAATGAGGGAGATTCTGAAAGCTGACCTTTGCATTTAGAAAAGTATATATATTAAAATTGCATAGTGATGCTGCCTTGATGTAGGCAAATTAAATACGCTCCGGTAGTGTAGTCCGGCCAATCATTCCGGCCTTTCGAGCCGAAGACTCGGGTTCGAATCCCGACCGGAGCATTTTAAAATTATTTCTACTCCTAATTTATTTTTCAAGCATGTTTAGACTTATATTTTTATAAAATTTATTATGTTATTTTCATCCTAAATTGATAATTTGAAGGGTTTTGTACATAACGGCATACAATTAACGGTATTCACAAAAACAACTTAAAACAGAATGATAATTCTAAATTGACTCCGCACATCTAAATTAGGTACAGCTAAAACAAATATTCACAATATTTTAGTTAGAATAATATTATATACTATCAAAAGTAATATAAAGTTTGATAGTAGTACAATCTGGATCAAAACAGAGTTTGAGAACTGATACGCAACTATCATCTCAAACTCTGAATCCAGTTTGTTGCAGACATCAGCGATTTGTGGTATTAACAATTTCAGCACAAATATCAACCAATATAATCAGTGATGTCTGATTGGTTTTTTTCATTAAGATATAGGCGTCTGTGTCTTTGCAACGAGCGAACTCTTGCACGAGTTCGTTTTCTTTTAATTTATCTAGGGATATTTTATCACCTCCTTCATTTTTATTTTTGATAGTTAAAACCCGCCCTAAAATTTCCCGCCTAAACATCTTAACTATCATAATTTAGTCATTGTAAAAACTGGCACGCTCAGCTATTAGCTCTTTAATATCTTCGTTTCCAGGTTCTATCTCTAAAGCCTCATGAAAGCATTCAAGTGCATTATCAAAATCACTCATTTGTTCAAAAAGCATACCTTTTTTAAGGTAAGCCCGTGTATATCGAGGTTTTTTCTGAATAATTTGATCATAGCATTTATGTGCCTTATCAAATTCATAAAGAGAAGATAGATTATCTCCTAACTCTAACCAATCCATTTCAGAGAATTTAATTAAATTATCTAATACATCCATTATTGAATATAATTCTCTGATTATTAGATAATCTAACTTTCCATGCTCGTTTTTTTCAATAAATTGATCGGATATATTGCCTAACCTACCCGCAATTATTGAGCCATTCCAATTTTCTAAAAAAAATATAGTCGCAGTTTTGAGCACGGAGGAAATGGAATCAAAATAAATTTCATCGGTAATGCAATATAATTTATCAAGTTGATAGCGACTTAATGATAAGCTGAAATTAGTATAAGGATCATATTCTGAGTGATTCTTAATCTTATTGTCCCATGAATCTATCATTCTTCGACATATTTCTTTTTCAAAATCATCTTTAAGTTTCCAGTGAACAAAAAATTCACTTAAAGCTTCGGTATAAAAATTATTTATTGATTTGAAATAATTCTCATCTACCAATATAGAGGCTATATTTAAAATTCCTGAGTATGTTCTTATTGATTTTTTGAATCTCAATTATTATCTTACTCCTAATATTTATTATTTTATTTAATTTATAACTTGTATAAAATAGAATTAATTATTAAATCATATATAGTTTTGCATTAAATAGTCCATATGTCTTATTAATAAATAATAAACTGTTAATAAATTAAATAATTGCAATAATATATATTTATCATAAAAGATTAATACTAAAAAATTTATAAATATATGATACTATTGAATTTTTAATTATAAGACAATATTGAAAGTTTTCTTCGTAAGTGTTCGTTATATTAGGTAAAATAAAATAATCATCAGCAAATTTGTGCGAGGGTTGCCCAGCCAGGTCAAAGGCGATAGGTTGAGGGCCTATTCTCGTAGGAGTTCGTGAGTTCGAATCTCACCCCTCGTATCATACTAATGGGTTATAGGTATCTCTAATTTTTTGTACGCAAAAACTTTACACAGTATAAAGTGTTTAAGCAATGAATTATTAATTTCAAATTAGTTTAAAATTGAAAAAATATATTTGAGATGATTACATTTAGTGTAACATGTGTAAAGTTTTTAGGTTGTGTCACTATTTTGCTGTAAATTCTCCTGTACCTCACTTCAGTTAGAGACCCATGTTTAAATCCCAACTTTGACAGTCAAAAGTAATAAAAGTGTTCTTAGCTTTGTTGTATTCGATCAAAATGCAAACAAAACTAAGAACATATGATATTGTTCCCAATGAGAATATATGCTTTCCCATCGGAACTATTCTGACTGTAAATCAACTTTATGATATCCTTGACTTTTCTACTGTTTTTGGCAAACACAAAAAGAACGGTATCGATATCAACAACCTGCTGAAAGCTCTTGTAAGCTACAAGCTTACAGATAATTTCAGCATAAGTAAAGCCCATGAATGGATTAATCGAGATGAAGTTCTTGATATCTTCAATCTTCCTGAATTCAGTGAAAGAACTCTCTACAGGGTTCTTGAAACCCTAGGAAATAATCGTGAAACGATTATTTCTGATATCCAGGACAGACTGTTTACGAGATATGACTTCGAACATACTAATATCAACATGGACTGGTCTAGTCTTGTGTTGTATGGCGATAAATCGCCACTAGGTAAGTATGGCTATAGTCGTGACCACAGGCCAGATAAAAAACAGATTACATTGGGAATAAGTGAACTTGCAGATCCTATTAATGTCCCTATAGGTATCACAGTTGAACAGGGTAACCTGTCGGACCAGACACATTTCAAGAGAACTTATCAGCAAGTTAATAGAAGATTGAAACAAGGATCACTTGTTGTTTTTGATAAAGGAGCTCATAGTGTAGATAATACTGCCATGATAAGGGCAGATGAGATGCATTATTTGACTGCAAGGAAACTCAATAGAAGCGATGATAAGAAAATAGCAACGTTCTGGGAATCTTCTCCTGAACTGATAGATCCAGAAAATGGAATCTATGGTCTTAAGATCGTTAAAACAAGTAGTGTAAACTACTTCTATTTTTCAAAGAAACTTCAGAAAGAACAACTTGATTCAAAAGCAAGAAAAGTTATGAGACAAATAAAGGAAGCAAAGGTAATACAGGAATCTATTGACAAGAACAAAAAAATTCCTAAAAGATTCAGGATCAACAATGTCCTTGTTGATGTGACTTATTCTCTGCAGACAAAACTGATGGAGCTTGATGAACAGGAAGCTACAAAACTTCTTGAAGAACATCTTATTACAGGCAGAGAAGGATTTTTCTGCCTGAAATCAAGCGAGAATTTGACACTAATAGAAGCTCTTCAAACATACAGAAAAAAGGATAGTATCGAGAAAATTATTAATTCGCTGAAAAATGAGATAGAGATTAAACCACTACGAGTATGGACGGATGCTAGCATTTATGGTGCTGTGATCATTGGGTTCATTGCACAACTGTTCATATCGTTGATGCGATATGAGTTCAACGAACTCAAGCACAAGTCAACAAAATTCATCAAAAATAGCCTATTGAATTTGACAGTAACCGTTGATTGCACGAAAAGTCGAGCAAAAAGGTACATTTACGCAAACTTTGATACCATGAACACGCTGATTTTAAGGCAAAAATGGACAAAATCGTAGTACTTAGCATGAAATAATTTGAACTGTCAAATAGCTTTTCCTGACAAAAAAACGAGAATTTTGGGTTGAAAGAGAATACATTATCTTCTCCAAGGAGTCAAAACTGTCAAACTTGGGTTATTATATTATTTTATGTTCTGGCTGTTTATAAAAACAGCCAAAAAATGTATTCAGCTGAAATATTTAATGAAATAAGAATAATGAAAAAAATAAAAAGAGAGAAATTCAGGCTGCGATCTCATTGATCTTGACCTTGAAGTTCAACACTTTTCCTGCAAGTGGATGATTCATATCAAGGGTTACAGATTCATCTGTGATCTCGAGAACTTCTGCAGGAATCTGGGAGCCATCAGGCAGAGCTACCAGTAACATGATACCTGTTTTTAGTTCATGGTCTTCATCTTCAGGAACCTGTTCTCGTGGAATAGCCCTGATCATGTCTTCACGGGGCTCACCATAGGCCTGCTGGGGCTGGAGTTGAAATTCCTTTTCTTCTCCTTCATCCATACCTATTATTTCGTTTTCAAATCCTTCAATAATTTGTCCTGAGCCAACTTCAAATTCAAAGGGTTCACCATGCATCTCTGTGCTATCGAATGTGGTTCCATCATCCAGTTTTACTTCATATTCTATCTTAACTTTATCTCCTTGACTTACAGACAATTTATCATATCCTCTAATTTTAGATTCACAAAAATTCAAAAGTTTGTATAAACCTGTTTTTGCTTTGCCTAAAATCTGTTTCCATCATATATACAATTGTTCCTGCATATAGAAACTGATAAATAATATTTTATTCGCAATAATGGCAAAAGAATACCTCTGTTTACTTACAATAGAGTAAAAATAATAATGTAAAACAAGAATGAAAAACCGTGTAGAATATATACACCAGCCGGGATTCGAACCCGGGTTCGAGCGTTGGCAACGCCCGGTGATAACCACTACACTACTGGTGTTCTTTGATATATAAATTTACATTTCATTATTGGATCTAAACTGCATTCCTGCACTTCAAACCAATCGAGACTACATAGGCAGATGTAGTATATTAGGGTTGCGATTTGAAATCAAAAATCATATTCGATCTATTTTTGCCAGTAGATAACTCTAATATAGCAATTACAACATTACCTTAAAAAGATGTTTGATTATCTTGAATTCAGTTTATGGTTTGTCCTCATCCACATTTTTTCTTATATGCTGGCTGGAGTGGTAGCTTACTATGTAGTTCACAAAGGTCCTTATTTTACCGGTGATGATCCCTTTTTCAACAATTACAGGACCCCTGATACGGCTGATTGGGCTCATGTGAACAGATGGTTAATTCCCGTTCAAATAATTCGTGGATTTTTGTTTTCTATTGTTCTCTATCCCATCCTAGACGTAATTGACGGCCTTGGGGCCTCTATGATATTCCTGTTTATCTTTGGACTCATGTACGTATATACCGAACTGGCAAGTATGGTAGCAGGTCCCTGCAATCTGGAAGGGTGGATATACTTTAAAAGTGAGAAATTTTCCAGAGGTAAATTCTTCTGTTTGAAAATGCACTTTGAAGGAATTTTTTACAGCTTAGTTATTGCGTCACTTGTGTCAATATTTCTCTTTTAAATGTCGAGATCGACCAGGAAATCTTTTGGCTTACCAGATAACTTTTATAATTGTAGCGCAAAACCCCTATGTCTTTAGCATAGGGGATGTAAGCGGTCTATTAACCCTGATTCCGTATGTATTCTAATACCATTTCTTTGCTAACGTTTCCAATGGTGCTACAAAAATATCCATCACTCCATAAAGTGCGTTCATGCCAATAATAATATTTTAAGTGTAATTCTCTTTGTTCCCATAAACGATATGTTGATTCTTGTTTCAATCTTCTGACAATTGATAGGATACTGTATTTCGGTTGACTTTTAATGAGTAAATGGATATGGACTTCGTCTGTTTCCATTTCCACAATCTCAAAATTAGATTTAGCGGCTATATCGTTGAGAGTGTCTTTTAATTCTATTTCGATGTCAATTAAGGCTTTACGTCTGTATTTACAGACAAAAATCACATGATACAATAACAAAAACTTACTATGGTTTTTCTTTTCATACTTCATATACTACACTATTAACACAAACTACAAATAATGTTAACTCTAATATATGTTTGTATGTTAAAAGCCTACAAATACAGAATGTATCCTACAAAAGAGCAGGAAGACCTGTTTTTTAAGCACTTCGGAGCTTGTAGATTCATCTATAATTGGGCTTTAGAACAAAAAATTAAGACCTATGAACAGGACGGTAAATCAATTTCAAGGTTTGACCTGAATAAAGGGATAACTATGTTGAAAAGAGATGGAGAACACGAATGGCTCAAGGATGTTAATTCTCAGTCATTGCAGGGTGCTACCCTCAATCTCGACAACGCCTTTACGAAATTTTTCAGGGAAAAGAAAGGTTTTCCTAAGTTCAAATCAAGGAAAAATCCAGTACAGGCTTATAATGTTCCTCAGAACTACAAGGTAGACTCTGAAAATAATAACATCTACCTTCCGAAAATAGGCAACGTGAAGACTATTCTCCATCGTCCATTAGGTGACGGTGATTTAAGAACAGCTACGGTATCCCGTACATCTACTGGAAGATACTACATTAGTATCCTCGTAGATGATGGTGTGAAAATCCCGGAAAAAGCAGAATTTTCCGTAGATGATACCATAGGAGTAGATGTAGGCATCAAGGATTTTGCCATCACTTCAAACGGTGATAAAATTGATAATCCAAGACACCTTAAAAACTCCATGAAGAGGCTTAAAGTCCTATCAAAACGCCTTTCCCGGAAAAAGAAAGGCTCCAGTAACAGGAACAAAGCCCGTCAACAGGTAGCTAAACTCCATGAGAAAATAGCAAACCAAAGACATGATTTCCAACATAAGGTTTCATCAAAGCTCGTTAGCGAGAACCAAGCCATAGCAGTAGAGACCTTAAATGTATCCGGTATGCTTAAAAATCATTGTCTAGCTCAACACATAGCTGACGCATCGTGGCCTTCATTCATAACACAACTTGAATATAAAGCTGAATGGTACGGAAAGACAATTCTCCGTATCGGAAGATTCGAGCCAAGTACAAAAATCTGTAATGTTTGCGGATACTACAATGGTTCCATAACATTAGCAGATAGAGAATGGCAATGCCCGGACTGTAATACCAATCACGATAGAGACATAAATGCAGCTATCAACATTAAGAAATTCGCTCTCCAAGAGCAGAACTTAATAGGAATATAATCGTCACCGTAGGAACTACGGGAAGAGCCTGTGGACTTGCTTCCGTTGGGAAGGGGATGAAACAGGAAGCCACGGAGTCTTTAGCTCCGGGGTAGTTCACTCCAACTCGTAGGCCATCGTTCCAGTGGAGGCAGAAGGAGTACAAATTATTTTGACCAAGTTGTAATGATCTATCAGGCAAAGGAAGTCAAAATTAAGATGTTAGTATATAGCATCGAAAGGTATAACTTATTGCAATTATTATTCAGCCAAGGATTTCTACAGAGCTATTTAAATCTGAATTAAGGAACTAAATTATGTTACAGGATCTAATCGTACCTCTTATATTGGTCGGTCTTGCAGAACTTGGTGATAAGACTCAGTTAGCTATTTTGGTCCTTTCAACTAAAACTAAAAAATACCTGGCACTTCTTCTGGGAGTTATGGCTGCTTTTTCAATAACTACAGGTTTAGCTATTATTTTAGGTAATTTTATCTCAACAGTAGTTCCAATGGAATATGTGAGCATTAGTGCAGGATTATTGTTTATTCTTTTTGGTTTGTTAATGTTAGTTAGTAAAGAAGACGAAGAAACTAATGTTAACCCAGAATTAAATAATCCATTTCTTACAGGATTTGGATTGATATTAGTTGCAGAAATGGGTGATAAGACACAAATAGCTACAGCTGTGTTTGCGACACAGTATGATCCGTATCTTGTATTTATTGGAGTAATACTAGCTCTATTCATAATGACTATGATAGCGATTTATATTGGTCAATTTATTATGGATCGGATCAGAACAAGTATCATCTCAAAAGCAGCTGGTATACTCTTTATTTTGATTGGTGCGTCATTTTTTATTTAATTTCAGCATTTATGGGACCTGTGTAACTTCCTATCTGAATTATTAGTTTGTTTTTTGATATCATTTATATGTAGTAAAATAAGGCAACGGGTAACCGAAATTAAATCTAAAGCCATCACTGGATGAATAGGGCAATAAAAACACACTACACATCTTAACAGTTGCTGAAGTTGCTAATAGATTTCTTTTAATTTTCATATATTCTTCTCTTTTCTGTTAGAAAAAATAGTAAGGCTTTGAACTTTTCAGCAAAGCCTGCAAGTTAAAATTTTATTCATTGGACTGCAATTCACTTACCTTTGAAGTATCAATAGTCTTTGGGTCGCGTACATCATGGCCTGTTTTACCCATATACAGGAACGTCCACCATAGAGTAAATACTGCAGGAATTACAACAATACTCACTATAGTGCTTATTACACTCCATATGATTGCAAGCGTTTCATTAAATCCAAATAGCATTCCTATAAAACTGAGTGCAATCACAACTACAACTGTAAGTAGCCAGAGTATTACTACAGCAGCCTTGTTGTTCATGAAGAACCTGTAGCTGGTCTTTATTGCCTGAATAGGTCCAATCTTATCAACAACAAGTGCGTAGTAGGATACTGCCAGGATAATACTTACAAAAATGCCGTAAATAATCCAGAGTACAAATCCAGCACCTATTACAAGCAGATTCTGTATGATCGCATCAAAGTTAGTAATATCTCCGATCTGTAAAATACCAGGTATTACAAATATAGCACCTACCAGCGTTATCAGATAGAACAGGATCTGTAATAGGAAATAGTTGAAAAAATGTGTTTTCCCGGAATTGATCATTTCTTCATAGCTAGTTCTACCATTTAATGCTACATCTTTTGCCATTCCGATTGCACCAGCTGTAAAAAATGCTTCAATCAGCATACTAATAAGTATGATTACTAAAACACCTACACCAAACGGCAAAAGATATGGTCTGAGTGCTTCCACAACCATATTAGGATCTACTATCAAAGATGGCATGACAGCTATCACAAACAGAGCCATGTATGCAATCCACATAATTCCTACCACAAGAGCAGCAAGAATAAATGGCACGGATATCTTCAAATTCTTAGTCCAGGCACTAAAGCCTCGATTCAATACTTCTTCTATACTTATTGACAAAATAATCCCCCTGCTAATTAAATACATAGAACAATAAAACTATAGATATTCATCGGTTTACAGGGAAAACCAGTAAGATACTGTACAATGATGTGCACACACAAAAATTTTTGCTGGAACCGTATTTATACTTTTGAAATAAGTTCGTTGTAAAAATTCATACCTAATACCTTCCTATTATTGGATAAATATCCAAAGTTAGCTGTGCGAAAGTATTAGGCTTTATACCATTATTGATATGCCCAGACCCGGACTTGAACCGGGGACAACTGCCTCTTCAGGGCAGCGCTCTCCCAACTGAGCTACCTGGGCTGGGAGTGATTACAAACTACAATGCTGCTTTTTGAATTTAAATTTATCGAATTGCACATTACAGTTCTAATGGGCCCGCTGGAATTCGAATCCAGGACCTCCGCCATGTCAAGGCGACGTCATAACCAGCTAGACCACGGGCCCATTGTGCTTAAACAGATTGAGTGCACTTTCTTATACCATAATAATAGATAAATCTTTGGATTCTATTTGGAATCAATTCCCAACAGACATAAAAATGAACGAGAGAAAAACTCAATATGCTGGTAGAGCCATTGTATTTTATGAAATTTTCATCTAAATATGACCGCATTGCTTTCCTGTACAATATACTGGAAACTCCGATAGAGCACTTTATGTTCAAATCATGGAGAAAGAAAGTGATACCTGAAATCCATGGCAATATACTTGAGGTAGGGCTTGGAACCGGAAAAAACCTTGCATATTATCCAGATGATGCAAAAGTAACTGGCATTGATGTCAGTCCCAACATGCTAAAGATTGCAAAAAGGGATCATGATAGGGATATGACAAATTTTGCAACCATGGCAGCAGAGTATCTTGGTTTTGCTGATGACACTTTTGATTATGTTGTGTCCACATTTGTATTATGTGTTGTTGCTGACCCTGAAAAAGCTTCTAAGGAAATGAAACGTGTATGTAAGCCGGGTGGATGTATAATAAACATCGAACATATGCGCAGTAACAGTGAATTTATTGCGTTTTTTGAAGATATGTTCAATCCTGTTTCAAAGGCTTTACTGGACGAACATATAAATCGAAATATACCGGCTATCATAGAAAAATCAGGTCTGCGCATAATTGAGGAAAGGGATATGGGGCTTGTTGATGTGTTCAGACTCATACGGTCATCTCCCCGATGATCCCAGAACAGGCATTATCGAATTTAGCAGTTCAACACCAGCAGCTTCCAGTATTCGATGGCACTTCCTGATCATTACTCTCCGGGTCATCAAGGTGGTCTTCAGCAATTTCTCCACTCATTGAGTTGATGTGTATGATCTGAATAGATTCACCATCATTATGGTATACCACCCACCACCTGTCTACCAGATAGACATTGCTCTGCGATATATTTTCATTAAAGTAATCTTTTGCTATCTCAAGCGCATCTGGACCTGACACTACTAATTCTCCTGCATGAGGTTGATTCTGCTGTGAAACCAGTCCATATAGCCTGCACCAGGAAAATCCATTTTCATCTTCAGATAGTACAGTAGCTGTAATTGCACCAGCTCCAGTGATCAAAAAAATTAAAATGCCTGTCAGAATGAGGGTTCTTGAAATATTCATTAACATAAGCCTTCTGTTTAGGTTTATAATGTATAATATGAAATATTATATTATGCTTCATTTATATTTATTATACAATAAATATGTATTGTTCCCGCAGTGAATAAAAAAATAAACATTTGATGATATCAGAACGTATGATCCGGGTAGATCAAGTTCTATTTATGGATATCTTACCTACATCCGCATCCTGATACAACATTACAGACACATTCAACACATCCTGCTGCAATGTTACACGTATTCTGGGTCTGATAAACAAGATTTGTTGCATCTGCTGTAACTGCACTTATTCCTGCTACCATTAGAGCCAGGATACCTGCCAGAATAAGAATCTTTGAGCCACTCATGGATTTCCACCTCCTGTTAATATATAATAGGATATATAATTAAATCCCATATTTCAATATATAAATGATGTTTACGGCATTAATTGCCAGATAGGATTATATTTATTTATACATTTGATTACTATGTAATAGTCATGCAGAAGAGTAGTTTAGAAAGACTTCAGGATATCAAAGAAGAGGTACTTTCGAAAATAAAGCCTACAGGTTCGGAAAAGGCTAAATTGAAAAAAATCACCGATCATTTGATTTCAAAAGTAAATAAGGCTATAGAGAAACAGGGAATAAGTGGTCTGTCTGTACAGCTTGTAGGTTCTGCTTCAAGGAATACATGGATCTCAGGCACACATGATCTGGACATATTTATAATTTTTCCTGAAGAAACTGAGCGTATTGAACTTGAAAGAGCCGGATTATCTATTGCAAGAGAGGTTGCAAAAGAAGCAGAACGATTCGAAGAACGTTATGCAGAACATCCATATATCAACATGAATATTGAAGAGTTTGATGTGGACCTTGTACCGTGTTTTGGTGTAACTGATGCCTCATGCATCAAATCATCTGTTGACAGAACCCCATTCCACAACGAATTTGTAAAAAAACACATCAATGGACTGGCAGATGAAGTACGCCTCTTAAAGCAATTTATGCGCGGAACCGGTGTTTATGGTTCTGAACTTAAAACACAGGGATTTTCAGGATACCTTACAGAACTTCTGATAATTCATTTTGGCTCATTTGAAAATGTTATTTTCTCGGCAGTGGATTGGAAACCCGGTCTGAAAATCAAATTTGATTCAGATCCTCTATCAGATTCATTCAAAGGGCGAAAGGATCCCCTGATTGTTATCGACCCTACTGACCCTGATAGAAATGTTGCGGCTGCAGTTTCAATCAATAAATTCTGTGAATTTGTAGACGCTGCCCGGGAGTTTCTTACAGACCCTTCAGAAAGGTATTTTTTTCCTGAAGATATCGTTACTCTTACAGATAAGGATCTCAAAGACAGAATGAGATCAAGGGGCACTGATCTTATTGTAATCTGTTTTAAAAAGCCTGATGAAGTTGAAGATGTTATCTATCCACAGCTATACAAAATGGAAAAGTCAGTTTCTGATTTGCTGGAACAATACCAGTTCAGGGTTATGAGATCATTTTCATGGGCAGGGGAAAATGAAAAAGAAGCAAAGGCCATCGTTTATTTTGAACTGATCTCATCCCGGCTACCTCAGATTAAAAAACATATTGGTCCGCCTGTATGGCTTCGAGATCATGCGGAAAAATTCAAGCTAAAATACAAACATATGGATGATGTATTTTCATTCTATATTGAGGATGGGAAATATGTATGTGACATACCCCGAAAATATACTTCCGCAACCTCACTTCTAAAATCAAGGCTTAATACCTGCTCACTGGGGAAACATATTTCTGCAAGTGTTAATGAAGGCTTTCAGATACTCGAAAACAAAGAAATATGTGCAATAAAATATTGCGATTTTAGAAAACTTTTCAACAGGTATATCTAGATTGATAATTGCCAGATCTTTTTAGCATGTACAGGTATTCCTGTGCATAACCACAATAGTTTCCAAAATATTCTCTGCCCCACTCCCCAATTTTGTGGTAGTTTTTTCCATTTTGCAAAAGTGTGTTATCACAATACATATATTCGACTATTTTTTTAATATGAGTATCAACAGGGAACGATTCAAGCTTATCCATTGAGAACAGCAGGACGCAGTCAGCGACTTTTTCTCCTACTCCTTCAATTGACATCAATTTTTTTCTTGCATCATAATACTCCATTTTCTGCAGGGATTCAAGATCTATATTTCCACGGTTTACAATCTCTGCAGCATTCTTTATTCTCTGTGTACGAAATCCTAACTTGCATTCCTGAAGATCGGATATACAGGCATTTGCAATGTCTGATGGTTCCGGAAAACTGAAATATCCATCTGTGATTTCATTTCCAAACATACTGCAAAGATTTGAAATCCTTTTTTTAATTGTAGGTATGCTGGAAGCGGTGGCAAGCATATATGATATGAGACATTCCCATGGATCCTGTCTTATAAGACGCAATCCATAAAAATCGTTTATTGCTTTGTTTATGCACGGATCTTTATTGATTTTTTGAAGGATATGACAGAGATCATCATCAATTCTGAAATAATTAATAAAGAATTCTGCAGGAAGATGTGAGTCTATCAAGACACTACCATCTTTTTGCTGTATTGCATGAATAATTTCACCTTCTGCAACACCTGTCCATACATCGTCTTTTTTATCCCATCTGAAAACCTGTCCACATCCCAGAGTATGATCAAGATTAAAATCTTTCCAGAAAAAATCACTCATTGTAATCACCATAATTCCAGGTATCTTAAAAAAGTTGCAGCGGATACAGTATCTCCCAGGCCGACGGTGGATACAGGTTTCTCAGTGAGGATAGATGGAATTATACATACTGTGCAGTCATCTTTAACTGCGTACAATCCCCTGCCATAGATTGTGCCTGAAATATTTTCTGCTATTTTTTTCATTTGATCTATTCCATAACTGCTTTCTTTCAGGTTGGACACTGTGCTTTCAATAAATCTTCGACCTTCAAGCTTCCCGGTAGCTGCAAAAGTAGCTGCTGCTTTTATTCCAAAATTCATCGATTCAATTTCCACTTCCGGGCTGGAACAATTATTTTTGAAAACAGATATAATGAAATCTCTTGTATGGATAATTATCTTTTTATGTCCGGTAAGCAACATTATCTTAACGGTAACTTCAAGTATGGCCTTACAATCCATTTCTTTGATCTTTTTAGAGGGAATTTCGTAAATTTCTGCAATCATTGATAGCTCGTCTTCATTCATCCCAATACTGTCTACTGAACCTGAAAGAGATGAGAATACATTATAAGCGATTTCCTCACTGGAAAAATCCCCACATTCGGCATGGATCTTTAATTTAGGATTCAGCTTCTTCCACGATCTGATCTGCATTATCACCTTTTCAAGCCTGTCAGAGTATGTTGTACTGTCTGGATATGTTTCCATCAGCAAATGAAATCCAGAAACCACTCCTCCGTTTATTTCATGTATATGGCGCATAGCGTAGAGTTCAAAACCACTATCAATCTCAAGCTTTATATTTTCTGTATCATAGGTTGCAATAAACCGGTTTTCCCGTGGAACTCTTATCTCATTTCCGGCAATGGACAGTCTATCTCCTCTATCAAAATCAAATACAAAATGTATAAGCTCCCTATGATCATTTATTTGCTTGTTCGGTGCAGAATCTATTTTATCTTCTACCTCTTTTCTGAACATTTCTTTTGGTATGATCATAGATTTTCTGGAGAAAAGTGATAGCTGTGTTTTTGAGGGGGCGACAACATTTGGAATCACCTCATCAGCTCCCAGTTCTGAAAGTACATTTGCCATAATACCCGCATTTCCTCCCATTCTAATAGAAGATCTATCAAAAAAGGTAGATTTTAAAAATTCAAAAACAGGATCTTTATACACAATCCATTCTGCACCTTCTCCTTTCTGCATACATCCAATGAGGCCGGAAAAAAAATCAGATATAGAACAGATCAATCCAGGAGGATCATCTACTTTTTTCAGAATTTCTTTTTCATCCAAATTCATGGATCTGATGAGAGTAGATATTTCATTACCATTTATTCTGTATACTGAATCAATATTGACATTATAGGCACATAATATTCTCATGATCAAACCCGTACTTTGGCCAAGTTATTTTTTTGTATTCTGGATAACATACTGACAAAGGCAGCTGCAGAGATCGTATCACCAATTCCCACTGTAGCAGCAGGCTTTTCCACAACCTTTGTTGGGATGATTATCACATCATGGGTTGGAGTGCATACACACCCATCTTCAAGATCTTTAAGAGTACCGATTCCTCTCTGTATCAGGTGACTTTCAAGCGTTTCAAATTTATTGTAGCCCTGTTCCCATACAGGAACATCTAAACCAGCATCGCAATCATCCAGCTTGCTGATATCACCTACAAGGGCCCTGGCAGCAGCTACTGTTGATGAAAAAAGTAAAGATTTTTTATGATCTTCAGGAGTTGCCGGGCTGTTTTTTGAAATAACACATATGTAATAGCCAAGAGAATGTACATGAACTCTTTCAAGTTTCAGTTCATGGAGCAGAATAACAGAACCTTCATAAAGAGCATCTATAGCTCTTTCATCCTTCTTGATTACCGCATATGCAAGCTCTTCATATCCAAGAACATTGAGTGCATTTGCAACCTCTACGGTATCAAGGCCCAGGGAATGTACATGTTCCTGCACTATCTGTTTTAGTATCACCCTGCGGATAAGTCTGTTCTGTATGGAGGTAAACTCAACGTGAATTCTTATTGAAGGATTAACTTCTTTTAGCTTTTTAATCAACTTGACGGATTTTTCCACATAATGATCATAGGTATTCCCATCTTCATCTGTTTCTTTTATCATCTGATAGCCTGCCAGTATGGCACCATCGATACCTCTGTAGACTTCTTGAAGATGCTCATATATCTCCTGGTCCATATCTATCCTGATCCAGGGAGGTCTTGAAGAAACAATAAGCCGGTTATCTCTAGGAACCCTGATCTTTTCTCCACTAAATTCAAAATCAATATCTTTTGAAAATTCGATAATCCAGTTTACTTTTGGTTCATTATCTGAACTGTAGGCATTTTTTGGGTGTACGAGCTCAAGTTTTCCATCTACGATTACTGGATGCAGCATATTTTCTTTATCAACAAAATATTCTGCCTGTTCTTTGGCTAACCATGGTACATAGGCGATAATATTTTTTATTTCCATATTTGCCAGAAGATTTGATATAATACCTGCTTGCCCTCCCATTCTGGATACGTCGGATCCGAGATTTTCACTCAGCCATTCGTGAATATCAAGTGTATAGGTAGGCACTTCTGCAGCTTTTCCGTCACGCATTGAAATAATAAGACGTGCAACAAAATCTTCTGGACTATCAATCTGGCGGGGGTATTCCATCAATCTGCTTTTTACCTTTTTTTCATCAACCAGCTCTAACAATTTATTTATGTCATTTTCATCGATATGACGGATTGCATCAATATTGCAATTGTATGCAACAAAAACCCCTCTAACTTTTTTGAGGTCATCTTTCATTTCAAAATACGTATCATTATGTTGTTGCTCCCACTCTGAAATATCCATTTGCTCACTCCCAAATTTACTGCTTATGTTGTATATTCTGCATTGATTTTTACATAATCATAGGAAAGGTCGCATCCCCATGCAGTTGCTTCTCCTGTTCCAATATTAAGATCTGCATTTATAATTATATTATCCTGGGACATTATTGATCTTAACATGTCAAGGTTGTTCTCTTCCATACCAATGATATTTCCATTTCTGACGATATCAATGCTTCCTGCTTCATTTGAAAAAGAAAGTGAGAGTTTGTCCTCTGCAACATCACATCCAGAGTATCCGATTGCAGATACCACTCTTCCCCAGTTTGGATCCTCTCCAAATATTGCAGACTTTACAAGCATTGATCTTACTATAGCTTTGGATGCCAGTTTTGCATCTTCCAGGGATGATGCTCCCTGAATATGTGCTTCTATGAGTTTGGTTGCACCTTCTCCATCTTTTGCAATCATTTTCGCAAGTGAGGTTAATACAAAATCAAGCCCTTCCTGAAAATCATCAATTTCAGGCTCTATTGAAGAAAGGCCTGTGCTGATCAGTAGTGCCATGTCATTGGTACTGGTATCCCCATCAACAACAACCATATTAAAACTGCGATCTACAGCTTTTTTCAGGCAAATATCAAGGGTATTGGAAGCTATATCTGCATCAGTATAAATGAATGCAAGCATTGTGCCCATATTTGGCTCTATCATACCTGATCCTTTTGCAATTCCTCCTATACGAACTCCACAATCCATCTCAACAGCTATCTCTTTGTGGAAAGTATCAGTGGTCATTATTGTCTCTGCTGCATTCCTGCTTGCCTCTGCAGACCTATCCAGTGATCTTACTACCTCACCTACATGATCTCTTATCCACTCAATGTTTAGCTTTCTGCCAATAACTCCTGTAGAAGATACTGCAATGTTTTCTTCCGGATATTTTAGATAATGGTGCAGGATACTGGCCATTTCTTTTGCATCTGCCATTCCCTGCTGCCCGGTAAATGCATTAGCATTACCACTATTTACAATGACAGCACCAATTCTCTGGGTTTTATATATATTATTTCTTGTAATTACAAGAGGTGCAGCAATGATCTTATTCTTTGTAAAAACACCGGCTGCATTTCCTTCACCATCGATCACAGCAATTCCCATTTTTCCCTGTTTGATTCCTGCAGCTCTGACACCTTTTACTGCACAGATTCCTCCATCTATGATTTTCATTCAAAACCCTTCTTTTTAGACATCTGCAAGGCCCTTTATGATATCTCCTCTTGTAACAATGCCTACGAGTTTACCTTCTGAAACAACTGGTAATCTATTAATTTTATTCTTTATCATAATCGTGGATGCCTCTTCTATTGAATCTTCAGGAGAAACTGTATATATTTTAGTTCTCATGATCTCTTTTACAGGCTTTGTTCCAATGTTGGTTAGCATACGTTTTGCTTCTTCCCAGCTTATCAGTTCTCGTATGGGTATCTCAATAACTTCAAAGGGGCTTGGAAGCCAGTAAGTACCATGTTTAGGGATTTCAAGCAACTGCAATAGATCCAGTTCTGAAATTAAACCAATCAGTTTTTCACTTTCCACAACCGGCATCCCACTGATTTCGTTTTTCCGCAACAGTTGAGCAACGTCACTGATTCTATCATCTGGTTTACAATAAATAACATTTGAGTTCATTACATCTTTTACTTTCATAATTCCACCTACGAAATACATGACAAATACAAATTCATATGAACATTGTATGTACAATGAGAAAATAAATTTGATTTTATGGAGAAATCCCGGATACCCACAAACCGGTGGTTTCTTCAAATCCGCACATAAGGTTCATATTCTGTATTGCCTGTCCTGAAGCACCTTTTACAAGATTGTCAATTGCTGATATTACTACCAGACGCCTGTTTTCACTGTCCATTTCAAATCCAATATCACAGAAGTTTGATCCTCTTACTCCTCCAAGTGAAGGCACACCTTCTACCATGCGTATAAATTTATTATTTTTATAAAATTGTTGATAGATTGACATAACTTCATCATATTCCATATCTTCTTTAAGGAATAGATGAGATGTGGTCAGTATCCCCCTGATTGAAGGTATAACATGGGGTGTAAAACTGATATTGTTGATATTATGATCCAGTCTTTCCAATTCCTGAACAATCTCTGCTTTATGTCTGTGAGTTGTTAATTTATAAGCAACGATGTTTTCCGCCAGGTTTGGATAATGTGAAGTCTTTGATGGAGAAATCCCTGCACCGGTAATTCCCGACTTTGAATCAAATATTGCAGTTTCAATAAGTTTATTGGATGCAAGTGGTGCTGCAGACAATATTGCTCCGGTTGGATAACATCCAGGATTTGCAACAAAGTTCTCATCTGCAACCTCAGGATGTAATTCTACAAGACCATAAGGTGCTTTTCTGGGATCTTTATGTACCATTCCATAAACACTTTCAAATACTCTGGTGTCCAGGCGATAATCTGCACTCAGATCAATTACCCTTGTATTTTCATCCACAATCTCTGGTATAACATTCATTGATGCTCCGTGGGGTACAGCAACAAAAATGACATCACATTCACTTTTTACCTTTTGAGGTGTAAGATTTTGAAAACAGATGTCTGTAAACCCCTTTAGATGCTTATGAACATCTGATACCTTTCGATCACTAAACGATCTTGATGTAGCAACTTTGACATTTACATCCGGATGATTGTATAAAAGACGGATAAGTTCTCCACCGGTATATCCTGACCCACCGATAATTCCTGCATCTAACATATAATATCCTCTACTCTTTAATACACATCCAATAGTAATTAAAGTTATTACCACAGAAGGTATGGTCGGGGCAAAAAGGTATCATTTCAGGTACATCGATGATTCCCGATCATTTTATTGATTTCATCACTGCCTATGATTCCTATTACCTTTCGATTTTCATCGATTACCGGCAGAGCGGATATATTGTTATTTTGCATTTTCCTGGCACATTTTTCAATACCCTCATCCGGTCTTGATGTTATCACATTTTTGGTAAGGATTCTATCAAGTGTGGTGAATTTGAGTGCTACTGCTTTGGAAATATCCCAGGATGTGATGATACCTCTTATTTGTTCATCATCAGACACAACCGGCAGGTGTGTTATTCCATTATCGAACATTATTTGAGCAGCATCTTCTATGCTTATATCTTCCTGGACGGTCACAACATCCAATTTCATGATATCTGATACAGTGATATTGTTTAGAAAACCACCAATTACATAGTTGAGCTGCCCGGCTTCTAGCAGAAACGCATCGTGGCCGTAATTGGATTCAATCTCGCGATATGTGACATCAACATTATTTGCATTTAGCGCCATTACAATATCTTTTGATTGATAGGGTGGATACAACCAGTCGGATGTAACTGCAATTATCAGACACTTGGCCTTAATGTCTTTTAACCCGTCTATTAATGAACCATTTTCTGTCAGATCAAAATAATCAACTGCTTTTGTTATGTAAAGATATGAATTTGCATCAAATCTTTCTGTAAAGGATCGTCCTTTATAGTGAAGATAACTCTCAACCTGGAAATCCATGGAAAGATCATAATTATACCTGTCCCTGTCCTGTAATTCCCTGCCGAATTTTTCTCTCATGGATTCGTCACTCAGATAAGTAATATGCCCGATCATCCGCGCCAGAGCAAGGCCATGGGATGGCTGTCTGCTATAGTAGTAATTTCCTTTATTCCACTCAGGATCTGAAATTATCGCAATTCTGGCAACTTCGTTGAAAGCTATCTGCTGGGGAGAAGAATAGGCAGATGCTGCCAGCGCAATAGCCTTATTGATGTAGTCTGGGTAGGATACAGACCATTGCAATACCTGCAGTCCTCCCATTGACCCCCCTATAACTGCATAAATGCTGCTAATGCCAAGATGGTCAAGAAGTTTCTTCTGGGCATTAACCATATCTTTAATAGTAATTACAGGGAAACTTAGGCCGTAGGGCTTGCCTGTTTCTGGATCAATTGAAGATGGACCAGTCGATCCCCGGCATCCACCAATGACATTTGAACAAACAATGAAATATTTGTCTGTATCAAGACATTTTCCGGGTCCTATCAATATGTCCCACCATCCCGGTTTATTATCACCTTTATGCCACCCTGCTGCGTGGGCATCACCGGTAAGTGCATGACAGACAAGAATAACATTATTTTTATCCCTGTTAAGGGTGCCATAAGCCTCATATGCTATGGTTACATCGGAGATCTTTCTACCGCTCTCAAGCTTCAGTTCTTCCTCAAGATGGTAGTATTTTGTTTCCACAATTCCTAATGATCCTTTTTTCATGTTTTCTGCGACCTCTTCAATGCCTGATCAATATCATTTATTATGTCTTCAGGATCTTCAAGTCCAACTGAAATTCTGATGAAATCATCAGTAACACCTGTTTGTAATCTTTCTTCCCTGGTCAATTGTTGATGGGTGGTTGATGCGGGGTGAATAACAAGACTCTTTGCATCACCAATGTTTGCAACATGAGATAATAATTCTAAGCTCTCAATGAACTTCTGTCCTGCAGCTATACCTCCCTTGATTCCGAATCCCAGAATTGCACCGTATTTCCCTTTCAGGTATTTTTGTGCCAGGCTGTGTGATGGATGATCTGGAAGGCCTGGATAGTTGACCCATGCAACCTGAGGATGATCTTTAAGGAAAAGGGCAACTTGAAGAGCATTTTCGCAGTGTTTTTCCATTCGGATTGGAAGAGTTTCCAGACCCTGAAGGAACAGGAATGAATTGAACGGACTTAATGCAGGTCCAAGATCGCGGAGCAACTGAACTCTTAATTTCATAACAAATGCAATGTTTCCTGCTTCGGGAAAGTTGGAAAAACTATCCCAGTAACTTAATCCATGATAGCTTGGATCTGGATCGGTAAATTCCGGAAATTTTCCATTGCTCCAGTCAAAATTACCGGAATCAACAATCAATCCTCCAATGGACGTTCCATGTCCTCCAATGAATTTGGTAGCTGACACAACTACAATATCTGCTCCATGATCGATAGGTTTTACTATGCTGACACCTACTGTATTATCAACTATCAGTGGAATTCCTGCAGAGTGCGCAATATCTGCGATTTTTTCAAAGTCAGGGATATCAAGCTTTGGATTTCCTATTGATTCAAGGTATATCGCTTTAGTTTTTTCATTGATGGCCTTTCTAAACTCATCTGATTTTTGTGAGTTGACAAACTTTATTGTTCTTGCAAGTTTTGGCATTGTATGATTGAATAGCTGGTATGTTCCACCATAAAGATTATCTGCTGAAACTATTTCGTCACCAGGACTTGTTATTCCAAGTATTGCAAGGGTTATCGCAGACATACCTGATGATACTGCCAGTGCACCTGTACCACCTTCTATTGAAGCAACTCTTTTCTCAAGAACATCCGTAGTTGGGTTCATCAATCTGGTGTATATATTTCCAAGTTCATTTAATGCAAATAGGTTTGCAGCATGCTGTGTGTCTTTGAAATAGTATGAGGTAGTTTGATAGATCGGTACAGCCCTTGATCCGGTTGCAGGGTCAGGAACCTGTCCGGCATGTAATGCAAGAGTATTTGGCCCGTAGTTTTCTTTCTTCATAATTCTGTCCTCTGATGGTTTGATTTTAATCAGTTTAGGTGTTTAGCTATGTAAAGTATTGTATAATTCTATATATAGATTGTTATATTGGCAAAGAAAAAAATATACATTATAAGTTATAATGATTAATAAAATTTTATAATGCTAGGCATGAGTCCCATATACAGATCGTATCATCAGTAATGGAAATGATTGGTACATACAGAGACGATTACAAAAGCAATAAATAAATGATATAAGCATAAATCTAATGTTTGAAGAGGAATAGCATTGAAAATAAATGTATATCTTGCAGGACCGCTTTTTTCAGAAGCTGAAAGAAATTTCAATAAGCAGCTGAAAAATATTCTCAATAAAAATGGATTTAATGTATTTCTTCCCCAGGAAGATGCCTTTGATAACTCTACTCTAAGAGATGAGAATAAGAATCTGATTATTTTTGAGAATAATATTCAGGGTATAGATTCATCTGATGTAATGGTTGCTATTCTTGATGGTGGCAGTGATGTGGATTCTGGCACAGCATGGGAAGTAGGTTATGCTTATTCAAGAAAAGTTCCTGTATATGGGATAAGAACCGATTTTCGTACCCTTGGAACAGAAGGACGTGTAAATCTGATGATCGAAAAGTCACTGGAGTATCTTGCAACAGATGTAAATGAACTCTGCAGGGAGATTGAAAAGTGGAACAGATTATGAGATATAGTAATTTATCTGCATGAAGAATCATCCAGACTTTCTTCAATAATATTTCCCCGGGGTACCTTTTCTTTAAATATTTGCCCTTCAAATCGGTATATATTCACATTACCTGTTTCCCATTCATGGGGAGACAGTCCGGCTTTAAGGCATGTGTGACACAGAAATTCCACCTCATCTAATTGATGATCTGATGCGACTTGAGGAAGCAAAAGTCCCTGATAGTATCCTTTTTTAATAATGAGGCCATGTTTTCCAATAGAGATCATTTCAGGAATTGATTCTGGTTCTATGTCGATCAACTCCGGCTTTGTCATTACTGTTATCTCTACAACTATATCTGCCATTTCTTTTTTGTGTACAGGGGGAAATCTTGGATCTTTTGTAGCAGCAGATATTGCAGAGTCAATGATCGCATCTATTAATTCCAGATCAGGATACGGTCTTCCGATACATCCGCGCAAGGCTCCTTTCTTGTTCAGAGTTACGAAAACACCCCGTTGTTCATAAAAGATGGATGTAACCTCAAAATCTGACCGGTCAATTACCTCACCTGTGGCGAGATAATGTTCTATTGTCTTCCTGGCTATCTTAACTGCCAGCTCTCCTTCTTCTTTTTCAAGCAGATCGACCATATTTATTTCACCCTTTAGTTTGATTTTTATATGTAAAGTGAACTACACCACGCTTACGCATGGTGCTTCTTGCTTCATTCTTTTCTCTTTTGAGAACAAGTCCACAAGCTCTTCCCGTAGTTCCTACGGTGCTAAATACCTATTAAGTTCTGCTTATCTAAAGCAAACTTTTTGATATTAATAGCGGCATTAATATCTCTGTCGTGATTGGTTTTACAATCGGGACATTGCCATTTTCTATCTGTAAGTGTTAACTTTCCGTTGTGGTAGCCACAAACATTACAGATTTTTGTACTTGGCTCGAATCTTCCGATACGGAGTATGGTTTTTCCGTACCATTCGGCTTTATATTCGAGTTTTTTTACGAAAGAACTCCATGATGCATCTGCTATACTTTGTGTAAGACAGTGGTTTTTCAACATACCGCTAACGTTCAAAGTTTCCAATGCTACCGCTTGATTCTCGCTTATGAGCTTAGAGGATAACTTATGTTGAAAATCATTTCTTTGGTTGGCAATTTTTTCATGGAGTTTTGCTACTGCTAATTTTGCCCTTTGTCTATTAGCTGAACCTTTTTTCTTTTTGGAAAGTCTTTTCTGCAAAACTTTCATTCTTTTCATCGAGTTTTTAAGATATTTCGGATTATCAATTTTCTCACCAATTGAAGTAATGGCAAAGTCTTTGATTCCAACATCAACACCAACCGTTGTATCAATATTGAATGATTTATTTACAGGATTTTCTTTTTCATCATCGATGAGAATACTAATATAGTATTTTCCAGTAGATGTTCTACTTACTGTTGCTGTTTTCTCTTTACCTTCATATCTACGATGTAGTTTCGCATTTATCCATCCAATCTTAGGTAGTTTAATTTTATTATTTTCAAAATCCACTTTGTAATGTTGAGGAACAGAAAAGGATTGAACTGGATTTTTCCTTGATTTGAACTTAGGAAAACCTTTCTTTTCCCTGAAAAATTTTGTAAATGCATTGTCAAGATTAAGTGTTGCTCCCTGTAATGATTGAGAATTAATATTTTTCAACCAAACATGTTCTATTTTTAATTCAGGTATCATTTTGTTCAATGCAAACCTTGATATAGAATTACCTTCTGCTTCATATGATTTTATCTTATTTTCTAAAGCCCAATTATAGATGAATCTACTAGCACCAATATGTTGTGAAATCATTTCTTCATGATTTTTATTCGGATACAATCTATATTTATAGGCTTTCAACATACACTTTATCTAATGACTTTAACATTATTTATAATTGGTGTTAAAAAGATGATGCTTTCTCATTAGTACGCATTCATCTCCTAGCTTACGCAAGGAGTCTTCTGCTAATTAAGATAAATTGTCAGGTAACTCAGTATATTTTTAAATAAAAGATTGATTTGGCTATTATTTACTGGATGCGGATTTTTTTATTGCCTCAATACCAGGGAGTTTTTCACCTGCCAGGTAATCAATACATGCTCCTCCGCCTGTACTCAGATGAGAGAAAAGATCCTGATAGCCATAATTTCTAACTTCTGCTGCAATATGTCCTCCCCCTGCAATAGAATATTTAGCTTTGGTGGCAGCTTTGATTATTTCCTGGGTACCGAGTGCAAATTCCTCAACTTCAGATACTCCAGCAGGTCCGTTAAGAACAACAGTATTTGCTTTTTCTATTTCTCTGGAAAATGAAACAATGGTTTCCAGCCCGATGTCGTGAATTGGCAGATTCTGCTCCTTTAGTTCATCAACATCGACTTCTATGCGTTTTTCATTATCATTGAGTGCTACATCGGTGGGATAGGCAATTTGTCCATTGAAGTTCTTCAGCAGCTCTTTTGCTTTTTCGATCTGATCAATATAACCCTGTGTTTCAATAAATTCCATATTTACTTTCCCAATATCCACATCATCTGCTGCAAGCATTACCATACCAACTATTCCAGTAAGTAGTACTCTATCAACATTCCCTGCCTTTAGAACACTTTCTGCAACCTTTAGAGAGTCATCAACTTTTGCTCCTCCAAGAACAAAAATGTTTGGATGTCCACTGCCTTTTATACCCTTATCAAGGGCCAGGATTTCCTTTTCCATCAGGCGGCCAGCGCCGCTTGGAAGGACTTCGGTAAAACCCATTAATGATAGATGAGATCTATGAGAAACTGCAAAAGCGTCATTGAGATATACATCCAGCAGAGGGGCAAGTTTTGTGACCATATGTGATTTTGAATGAGCAGAAGCAGACCTTTCAAGTGTTTCCTCAGAATAAAACCTTACGTTCTCAAGAAGAACAATATCCCCTTTTTTCATATTGGATATGGTTGTTCGGGCATAGGTTCCAAAGATATCATCAATATAAGTGACCCTTCGATCAAGAAAATCAGATAGCTTTAAAGAGTGTGGTTTCATAGTAGTGAAGTCATCTTTACCTGGCCTGCTCTGATGCGCTACAATAACCAGTTTTGAGCTACTAAGCTCGGTGATTGTTGGTATATGACTTTTTAGTCTAAGATCATCTAAAATATTTCCTTCCGGATCCATGGGAGAATTAAGATCAACTCTCATCAGGACCGTTTTTCCATCCAGGTCAAAATCATCAATTGTCAGAAACTCTTTTACAGTCAACGTATCCCTCATCATCAGTTCAATCCAGATTGAATTTATTTAATTTAACTAATGTGTTTTTACTTTTAAGCTTTTATATGAGATTCTGATCGAATAACAGGGCTTATTCTATTACAGAATACTATGATTTTTATTTTAAATTAAGATCCTGAAGAAGATTTTCTACATCAATATTTTGTTCGATAAGTTCTACAATTTTTTGGAGTTTGGCTTTTTGTTTTATTCTTGCATGACCAATGAGATCTTCTATTCTCTCAATTGTGCTCATTGTGTCTCCCCTTACAAGAAGCACAGGTATGTTTGCTTCTTCAGCACTGGCAAGGACTGCCTGGCTTGGTCGCAGTCCACCTGTAAGGATCAGACATCTGGATTTTGCTTCGATTGCGGCCAGCTGAATTGTTGATCTGTCCCCACCTGTGATTACTGCATTGTTTGGGAATCTGCGGAAATATTTGATTGCAGAATTTACTTCCATTGCTCCTACCAGATAATTATCTACAAGATCATTCAGATGACCGGCCCCGGTTAAAACTTCAGCATGAAGGTATTCAACGATATCTGAAATAGGGATCGAGCGCAGAGTTGAATCAAGGGGTATTGATCCAAAAACGTTTATATTTTGTGAATGAAGGAACGGGATTACCATTTCGCTTATATAGTCCATTTCTGTTTCCGGGACTTCGTTAAGGATAACTCCCATGAGTATTTCTTGCGGAGAGATTATCTTCAGGTCACAGAGTATTCTGTCGACTGCAAAAATTGAGTCATATCGAGTGATCAGTAGCATTTTCACTCCAAGTTTTGAAGCAACCTGAGGATCAGATAAGCCGTACATGGCCCCTCCTCCGACATCACCTGTTCCTTCTATTAGTACAATATCCCTGTCTTTTGAAATCACTGAATGGGCTTCTTCCAGTTTTTTATCAAGGCCTCGGTCGATTCCTCCCAGGGCATCGCTGATAAGGCTATCTGTTAACAGAACAGGTGTTACATACTTGCGATCATCTTCAAATCCCAGTATCGTGCGCATATCTTCAGCATCCTGGTCAGATAGTACCCCATCTACATCGACCAGCAGATTTCCGATAGGTTTCATATATCCAACTGAATATCCCATTTTTTTAAATATGATCCCAAGTCCTGCACAAAATGAACTTTTCCCTGAATATTCCTCTGAAGAGCTTATCAATAATGATACCACATCAACCCATCCTGTAATTATAATTATCAATGATTGTTTATATCTCTGCCTATAATTTAACTTTCCCTTAATGTAAGCCTCATGTCAATAGCAGTACATCCTTTTCCCTCATCCATAACTACCAGAGGATTTACTTCGAATTCAAGTATTTGGGGAAAATCAAGTGATAGCTGGGATATTCGTAAAAGCGTATCAATTATGCAGCCAATATCATGAGGTTTTTCTCCTCTGACACCTGCAAGCAATGGATATGTTCTTATCGATGAGACAATATGATTTGCTTCATTTTCTGTAAGTGGTGCAAGACCAAAAGTCACATCTTTCAGGAACTCCACATATGTTCCTCCAAGCCCGAACATGATAAGGGGACCAAACTGGACGTCTCTGTTCATACCAATTATTACTTCTCTTCCACCTTCTATCATCCTCTGTATCTGTACTCCATTGATAGTAGCATGGGGCATATATCGCCGGACAGAAGAAATCATTGTATCATATGCCTTTTCTACATCTGCTCTACTGGTCAGGTTGAGTCGAATCCCACCAACATCTGACTTATGTGTTATTTCGGGAGATAATATCTTCATTGCTACCGGATAACCGATTGATTCACAGGCCTCTATAGTTTCAGGAAGCGTTTTTGCAATTTCCTTTTCAACTACCGGAATATTATATGCTTTTAGAATATCAAATGCTTCAAGTCCCAGAGTTCGTTGCTTTTTTTCCTGTGCTTTTTCTATGATTCGGGCTACAGTATCTCTATCAGCCTCTATTACAGGTGGGGAATGATATTCTTTTTTTCTTATTTTTCTGTATGATGAAAGTGCGCGCATACTTGCAACTGCTCTTTCAGGAAATGTATAGTTTGGTATTCCTGAACCAGTCAAAATCTTCTCCCCAGCAGATATTTTGGTTCCTCCAACAAAACTGCATAGAACTGGCTTGGTAGCCGATTGTATTATTTTAGCCACTCTTGATGAGATATTCTCAATGTCTGTCATGGCCTGTGGAGATATTAGAAGTATTATGCCATCTACATTTTCATCTTCTAATACCGTGTTGAGTGCATATTCATATGTGTCCGGATCCGCATCTCCCAGAACATCCACCGGATTATATATATTTGCAGCAGGTGGTAATTTTTCCTTTAGTTCATCAATCGTTTTTTCTTCAAAACCAGCCAGTGACAGATCCTGACGCTGACATTCATCAGCAGTTAAGATTCCAAGTCCTCCAGCATTGGTAATTATGGCAATATCATCTCCCTGTGGAATATCATACATCGAAAACGCTCTGGAATATTCCAGCAGATCTTCAAGGCTGTCTGCCCTTATAACTCCCCCCTGTACAAAAGCTGCATCATATGCTTCATCGGACCCTGCAAGTGTACCGGTATGGGAAGATACTGCCTTTGAACCTGCTGCTGTTCTGCCAGCTTTTACAACAATGAGAGGTTTTGCCTTCGAAACCCGACGTGACATTTCAATAAATCCCGGACCGTCCTTAACCCCCTCCAGATATGCAGCAACCACATCTGTACTGCTGTCATCTATAAGGTCTGACAAAAAATCATTTTCAGCCAGATCGGCTTTGTTTCCAAGACTTATAAATTTTGAAAACCCGACATTCCTGTTATCTGCCCAATCAAGGGCGGATGTACAGATTGCACCGGATTGTGATATTAATGCGATATTTCCTTTTTTTGCCATCACTGCAGAGAATGATGCATTCAAATCAGAGGATGTATCAATGATTCCCAGGCAATTTGGACCAAGGAATCTGATGTCGTATTTTTTTGCGATCCTGACACACTTTCGTTCAAGTCTGGCTCCCTCAATACCAGTTTCCTTGAAACCTGCAGAAATTATTATAATATTTTTTATTCCTGACTTACCGCAATTTTCCATTATACCCGGTACAAGTTTTGCCGGGACAACAATTACAGCAAGGTCTACGTTTTCATCTAATGGTATGTCTTCAATACTCGAATAAGTCTTTATTCCCAGTATTTCATCTGCTTCTGGATTGATCGGAAATATTTTTCCTTTATAGCTCTCAATAAGGTTGTGCAGTACAGCATATCCTACTTTTTCTTTATTTCTTGATGCACCAATAACAGCTACTGAATCCGGATTGAACATTTTCTCTAACATTAGTTTCCCCGCATTTAATCCCTGCTCTACTAAAATTTATAATATAAGTCACAATATTATTTTCACATTAACTGCACTGTTTATTTGTGTTTTAATTATACATAAATATGGGTAAAAATACTATTGTCCAAAAATATTATTTGATAGGATGTATCATATATGGCTGGTGAAAACATGAAAATACTAGGAATTTCCGGAAGTCCAACTGAAAACGGCAATAATGAAAAATTAATTGACCATGTTCTTAAAATTGCAGAGTCCAGAGACTTTGAAACTGAAAAAGTACTGTTATCTTCAAATAAGATCGAACCTTGTAATGCATGTGATGTGTGCAGAGATCAGGAAAGCTGTCCGATTGATGATGACATGGAAAGTGTTTATGGCAAGCTGAAAGAAGCGGATGCAATAATAGTTTCGTCTCCTGTATATTTTGGTAGTATGACAGCACAGCTAAAGGCGCTTTTTGATAGAAGTGTACTTCTTAGAAGGAATGGATTCGTGCTTAATAACAGACCCGGCGCTGCGCTTTCAGTTGGAGGATCTCGAAACGGTGGGCAGGAAAAAGTGATTCAGACAATTCATGACTGGATGCATATCCACGGAATGATTGTTATAGGTGATGGGGGACATTTTGGAGGAATTGTACAGAAACCTGTAGAAAATGATGAAGTAGGGATGAAAACCGTTGAAGATACCATTAATAAGATGTGTGACGTTCTTGAGATGCTTAATCGCTGATTTCATAGATTTATCAGCATTGAAGGACCATTATCTGGTAGATTCAGACTCATCCTAACAGGTGAGAATATTTTATGGATAATGGTTTTACTGCAATTTTTGCAGAATATTTTTTTTATTGAATGAAAACAAAATTATTTTTAAGGGGAGTGTAATGTGAATGGTTTGATCCGAAAAAGGATAATTTTCTTGATCCTGGTTATTTCTATTCTCATATTCGGATTCCTTCTGTGGAATGCATTTATTTCAGACCGCCAGACAGATATTCAGAAACTGAATGATTATCATGGTGCCGTTATGGACGAGACTGTTGATGTGCCATTGGTAAGTCTGGTTGCAACTGATCTGAAAATCCCCTGGGATCTTGATTTCATGCCTGATGGGAGCATCATTTTTACCGAAAGGGAAGGTAATTTGAGACTAGTAGATAATAATGGTGGACTTTTAGATGAACCGCTACTGGTTGTTAGTGATGTTGAGCATACAGGCGAGGGAGGTCTCCTTGGGGTGACATTACATCCGGAATTTGATACGAATGGGTATATTTATCTGTATTATACATACAGTGACTCTGGAAGTGGTCTGACTAATAGGGTGGTGAGGTATCAAATGTTGGATCTCAACATTCACAATATGACTATAATATTGGATGGCATCCCGGGAGCAAATATACATAATGGTGGAAGAATTAAGTTCGGGCCAGATGGGCATTTGTATATTACTACAGGCGATGCCGGAATCGCAGACTTTGCACAGGATGTGGATTCTCTTGCCGGAAAAATTTTGCGCATAAAAGAAGATGGCAGTGTTCCAGAAGACAATCCGTTTTCCGGATCCCCTGTATTTTCACTTGGACACCGTAACCCTCAGGGTCTTGTATGGGATAGTGACAAAAGATTGTGGTCAACAGAACACGGTGCAACAGGAAATGATGAACTTAATTTAATAGAAGCCGGTAAAAATTATGGATGGCCTCTAATTGAAGGGTCTGAAACTGCTCCCGGACTTGAATCTCCCGTAATTCATAGTGACAGGAATACATGGGCACCTTCAGGTGCAGACTACTTTGAAGGTTCAGTTTATTTTGGAGGTCTCAGAGGTCAGAGCCTTTATGAAGCAAGGATATATCAAACCCCGCCTGACTTGATTATACATTTTGATGGGGAGTTTGGACGGCTAAGAGGTGTGGTCAGTGGACCTGATGGTTATCTGTATATCTTCACAAGTAATCGTGATGGCCGTGGAGTTCCTCTATCACATGATGATCAGATAATACGTGTGAATCCTCAAAAAATACACGACCCATTTTAAATAACATCACTTATATCAGCATAATATTATTGATATGAGCTACTTGATTTGAAGGTATTAATTATGACATCAAACCGTTATGTGATCACAGTTATTGGTACAGACAGGGTAGGTATTGTTGCCAGCATTACTAAGGTGATGGCTGACTTTAATGTCAATATTGTGGATATTAGTCAGACAACAATGTCAGGTTTGTTTACAATGATAATGCTTGCAGAAAATCTGGATGAAGATTTTGATCTTTTATCATTTCAAAAAGCTATGGATGAAGAAGGGAAGAATCTTGGGGTCGAAGTGAAAGTGCAGAACGAAGATGTTTTTCGATATATGCACAGGATATGATAAGTTAGCACAAATAAAATCTATTAAGAGGAGAACAATTTATGTTTTTTCATCCCGAGGAAATCCTGGAAACAATCCAGATGATAGGTACTGAAAAATTAGATATCAGAACAGTTACAATGGGAATTAATCTTCATGACTGCTGTAATCCTGATATAAACAAATTGAATGAGAATATCTATTCCAAAATAACAAAATTTGCAGAGGAACTTGTAGAAACAACCGACAAAATCGAAACAATGTATGGAATTCCAATAATAAATAAAAGAATTTCTGTAACACCGATTTCACTGGTTGCCCAGAGCTGTGATACGGCAGATCTGGTATCTACTGCCATTACAATGGATGAGGCTGCAGAGGCAGTAGGTGTGGATTTTATTGGTGGCTTCAGTGCCCTTGTGCATAAAGGGATAACTCCTGGAGATATGGATCTTATCAACTCTATCCCGGAAGCACTTTCGTCAACAGATAAGGTGTGTTCATCTGTCAATGTTGCAACTACCAAAGCTGGAATAAATATGGATGCTGTTTCACTGATGGGAAACATTGTTAAACAAACTGCTGAAAAGACCCGGGATCATAATGGTATTGGCTGTGCAAAGCTGGTTATTTTTGCTAACTCTCCTGAAGATAATCCATTTATGGCAGGTTCTTTCCATGGGGTCGGTGAACCCGATTGTGTAATCAATGTAGGCGTTAGTGGACCAGGTGTTGTAAATAATGCAATTCGGAAACTGAAGGATCCAACTATTGGAGAAATAGCTGAAGAAATTAAAAAGACCTCCTTTAAGATAACAAGGATGGGAGAGATGGTTGGCCGTAAAGTGTCTACTGATCTTGGGGTTGATTTTGGAGTGGTGGACCTCTCGCTTGCACCAACTCCTGAAATCGGAGATAGTGTTGCGGCAATTATCGAATCCATGGGAATTGAGAGGTGTGGTGCCCATGGAACAACTGCAGCTCTTGCACTCTTAAATGATGCTGTTAAGAAGGGAGGAGCAATGGCATCTTCTTCGGTTGGAGGATTGAGTGGTGCCTTTATACCTGTAAGTGAGGACGCTGGAATGATAGATGCAGTTGAATCTGGATCACTGACCATCGATAAACTGGAAGCAATGACATCCGTGTGTTCAGTTGGACTTGATATGATTGCTATTCCCGGTGAGACTCCTGCATCTACAATATCTGCGATAATTGCAGATGAAATGGCAATTGGTGTTATCAATCAAAAGACAACTGCTGTGAGGATTATTCCGGCGCCTGGTAAAGAAATAGGGGATTATCTGGAATTTGGAGGGCTTCTTGGACGTGCTCCTGTAATGAAGGTTAATTCATTGAGTTCATCTGATTTCATTAGCAAGGGAGGAAGGATACCGGCACCCTTGCAGGCTCTTCGTAACTGAATCAGTCCGATTATAAAGTTGGATTAATTTTATGGATACAGTTATTCCTTCTTTTTTTCTTACTCTTTTTGTTCATTAATGTTGCATTTGTTTCCATTTTCACTATACCAGATACATTTTGCCTTCAAGCAAAAATCCCCTTCAGTATCTTTTTCAGTTGGTGATAAAAAAGGACATTTTTTTCTGTTTTCCACAATCTTGTTCATAGTCCTGGAACCTTTATATTAATTGATATTATATTATTTAGTAAATCTAATTAACTGATATATATCTCTGCTTATAGAATAATGACTTTCAATGCTATACAATATGAATCATCTTTACAGTTGCAACTGCTCCTGAATACCTGCAATCGAAAGGTCCGTGAATCTAATCTTGCCTGCAGATCACTTATCAGTCAAAGTTATCTCTTATTCTTTTTGCAATTTCTTCAAGATTATCGGTTGGAGGTTCTGTCCACACTATAGATTTCATCCCTCCTCCTCCATCCCCTTCTCTGCGGGGTATCAGGTGCACATGCACATGCGCAATCTCCTGACCTGCGGCCTTTCCATTATTTATTCCTATATTCATTCCAGATAATGAAAATGTCTTTTCCAGTGCTTTTGCTACCCTGTTGACTGAAGAAAACAGTGAGGCAGCGTTATCAGGCGACATTTCCGTAAATTTGGCAAAATGCTTTTTTGGAATAACTATTGTATGTCCTTCACTGGAAGGCCTGACATCGGCAAATGCGATAGAGAACTCATCTTCATAAATTTTATGTGATTCAACATCTCCGGCAGCTATTTTACAGAATAAACACTCCAATCTGATCACCCCCTGAACAATATTGTTTTCAACAATATATAGCATTTATTGACCACATGAAATATTTTTGCATATTGTTTTTATTTTGATTTATTTGGTAAAAGGTTTTTATTAAACATAATTTGTTATTTAATCTATAAAGCAAGCAATTTAATATTGACTCCTGGACATTATAATTTTTGCATAGACAAATTTTCTTGATTTAAGCACAAATTAATTTTTTAACAAGTTATATATAATTCATATCCCATAATAATAGTTTGAGTATAATATCAATTTGGAGGGTTAATAAATGACAGCATGGGAATACGACATAAGATCGGTTAGAACTGATGAATGGATCAACATGAAAAAAGATCTTGATGAAATTGGAATTGATGGATGGGAACTTATTAAGATGAGTGATGATACAAACGAGAGTGGAATGAAAACAGCCGTTTTCAAAAGACCCGTTGACTATGTGGATATGTAACTTATAATCTCATCTTTAATTTTTCATTAACGATTTTGGTACGTTGAGATCCAATCATTTTAATTTTTATTTTATGATTGCTAAATCATAATTTTTTTATAGTTCCTGAAATCTGATCACATGCATTCCAGGTTCGTTTATTTTTGTGTTCATTGAGCCATCTATCTGCTTTAATAGCATACTGACAAGCCTTGTTCCAAATGAATCTGTATCTTCCAGGTTGAACATACTCTCAACATCTACATTTTTGATAGCTATTTGGAGGATGTAATTCTTTTGTGATTCTTTTTCCAAATTTAAACAAATATTATTGTAGTTGAATAATAAATGGGTATGTTTTAGGTAGTGAGAAATAAGCTCATTGATGATCAGCCCAACAATAACTGTTGTATCAATATTCAAATAAGCTCTTTTGGATGATATTTCCGATTGAATAACTGATTCGGCTCTGTAGATGTGTAAGAGATAACTGATGAGATCTTTAAAGTATTCTTCCATATATACACAATCTATATTACAGGACTCACTAACTCTTTCATGTGCAATAGCCATAGATCTGATACGTGTCTGACACTCAATGAATGTATTGTGAACATCTTCCGTGTCAATAAAATCTTTTGACTGGAGGCTAAGCAGACTGTTAACTACCTGAAGACTGTTCTTGACCCTATGGTGTACCTCTTTTATGAAGTGTTGCCTGTAGCATTTATTTGAATGTATGTTATCCTCAATATCATGCACTATAATCATTACAGCTTCACTATCATTCCATTGGATCAACTTTAAAAAAACTTCACAGTCTATCGGGTTTTTGCTGTTTTTTTTCTGACGATTATTTGCAGGGGATACTTGGCGGTAAAATTTCATCTCATTAACTTTTTTGATGTTATCCATAAAGATCTCTGATCCCAGAAAATCATCTATTATAAACTCAGAAGACTGTTTTTTAAGTGAAAAATTGAACTTATTTAGTGCAGAATCATTAATTTCGAGAATATTCCCTGAAAGATCGCAAATGA